>JAZUEA010000480.1:0-4772 GCA_045639945.1 Myxococcota bacterium | reverse complement strand
GGCTGCGGCGAGAAAGATCCAGACTGTGCAAGCGGCGAGTACAACATTTGCGAACGCAGTGTTTGCAATAACTTAATCGCCACTCACCAAAACTGGATTTGCGTGGAATGCAACATCAACGCCGACTGCTCCGATTGGCCGCGAAAGATGTGCGATACCAACGTTGGCGTTTGCGTGCAGTGCTTTAACGATACCGCCTGCCACGAATTTGAGGTTTGCAATCAAGGTCTCTGCGAAGTGCAGACTTGCAACCGCGACGACGATTGCAAAACCGGCGTTTGCGACACCAACTCGCACGAGTGCGTTGCGTGCACAGCTACAAACACGAGCAAGTGCCCAAGCGAAAAGCCTTTCTGCAACGATGAATACTCGCCGTTCTGCGTGGAATGCTTAATCGGTTCTCAGTGCGCAAGTGGTGAGTGCAACGACTACTACGGTCTTTGCGTGCCCACCGCTTGGACTTGCAATCCTTTGTACTATGCAGATGAAGAATGCGACGAAGACTGCGGTGTTGAAGATCCGGACTGCATCTTCTAAAGCGCCGCAGGTTGAAGAGAATCGTTACTTCCAGTGCTGACTAACAAAATCGTCCACTTCTGGAATCCCACCTTGTAGCACCAAGTAGCCGTTGTGTGGCTCGCGCGGCGTAATCTCTCCCGCAATGGGCGTAAGCATGATGCGCTTCACTTCTTCAACGTCACTGGTTTGACCGAGCGCCCAGCCCAGTTTCATGTAAGCCACTTCGGGCAACATGTTTGCGGCGGGCACTACGCCCAATTCCATGAGCTCGCGACCCGTTTCGTACACGTACATTTGCACGTAGCCCCACAAGGTCTGCACCGTCATAAAGACGGCGACGCCTGCTTGAGTGGCGCGCTTCAAAGCGGGATAGAGCGGGCGATTCACGTGACCAAGTCCGGTGCCCGCAATGATGATGCCGCGATAGCCAGCGTCCACTAAGTGGTCAATGATGTCTGGCTTCATGTTGGGGTAGTAGTACACGATGGCCACGCGGTCATCGAACGTGTCTACAAGCTTAAAGTTTTTGTCGTCGCGACGATGGTTGTAGTCGTTGCGGAACGGCGTAACGCCCGTTGGATCCACCTTGGCGAGCGGTGTGCCGCCAATGGTTCTGAATGTGGAACGGTAGCTGGAGTGCATTTTGCGAACGCGAGTGCCGCGGTGCAGCAAGCCGTATTCGTCAGAAGTGGGGCCAAACATGCAAACCATGACTTCTGCGATGTCGGATGTTGCAGCGGTGCGCGTGGCGTTGAGTAAGTTGGTCGCGGCATCTGAAGAAGGGCGGTCCGAAGAGCGCTGCGAGCCCACCATCACGATTGGAACAGGCGAGTTTTGAACCATAAAGCTCAGCGCTGCAGCTGTGTGGTGCATGGTGTCGGTGCCGTGACCAATCACAATGCCTGCTGCGCCTTGTTCAATGGCTTCTGCCACTTTGCGCGCAGTGCCAAGCCACTGCTCAGGTCCCATGTTTTCCGAGAAAACGCCGTAGATTTTTTCGGTCTCAAGGTTGCAGATATCGGCCAGCTCTGGAACGCTGCCGTACAACTCGCCCGGAGAAAATGCTGGAATCACCGCGCCAGTTCGGTAATCCAAACGACTCGCGATGGTGCCGCCGGTGCCAAGCAACTTAACTTTTGGTTTCGCCGGATCGGTCGGGAACTTTTTCTCGGGAATTTGGTAGTGCGCCTTTTTGGAGCCACGGACTGTGATGCCCACAATGGTGTCGTGTCGCAAGCCCACGTTGTAGCCGGTGGCCATCTTGAGGACCAAGTGGTTTGCGTCGGCTGTTTCACTGCGCGGAAGGATGACGCCATCAAAATCACCTTCCTTGGTGTGAACAGTGACTTCACTCCAAACTTCTGCGGAGAACTTTTCTAAAACATCCAGAGTTGGTGAGCGGTAACCGTCTTTCATTGCTCATCCTCCACAGTCGCCGGGTGAAGTCGAAGCCAGGCTTTTACGTAGGCAATTGCGATTGAGCCTTCGATTTGGCCGCGAAGTTCACGCATCACAGCGCCCAAGAAGTAGCGTTCGCGGCTCAAGTCGTCCTTGGATTTCGGTTCCGGCACGTCGTCCAGAATCGAGGGAATCACGCTCGCCACATTGGTCAGCGGCGGTCGAGCCAAGTCTTCGGTGAGGCCAGCCCACAGCGTTTCAAAAAAGGCCTGACCTTTCGACACGCGACCCAGCTCATGCTTGAGCGTTTCCAGAGACCATTCCGAACAAAGCGGGCGTTCCAAAATCGTTGAAGCAAGGCGAGTTGCATCCAAAGACGGGAAGGCTGAGCAAAGTGTGAAAAGATCGTCGGATTTTAAACTGCGAGCCAATCGAGCGGCCAAGTCTTCGGTGACGCCCAAATCCAAGAGTTTTTCGTAACGCGTCCACGGCGGAAGCGGCAAGTTGGCCGTCACACGAGCAACGCGTTTTGGATCCAGCGGAATCGGCGGCAAGTCTGTGTCGGGATACATGCGCTCTGGACCCGGCAGGATGCGCTCAAAGCCTGTGGTGTTGTCTTCCAGCGCTTGACGCGTTTCACTCGGCACGCCGTACAGCGCTTCTTTAGCGCGGATCACAATTTCGTTGGTGGCGGTCTTCACATCGTCGGCGGAACCAAACGTCAAAAGAATGGGCGTTTCATCCGAAACGCCTAAATCTTTTGCGATCTTGGACCAATGCGCTGAACTTACGCCGTTGCCTGGAGTGGTCGAGCACAAAAGGTTCGGCTGGGTATCAATGCAAGCAATCACGCGAACGCGATCGGAAAAGTCCTTTAAGAACGCGGTGTGTGGCTCAATCTGGGATTCCAGGAGCTCATTGAAACCTTTGAGCGGAACCGCCTGAATCTGAGCACCGTTTGAAAGGGCCGACTGAAGAATCTCGTTCGTCGTGTCCTTTAAGAGATCGGTCACGCAAAGGCCCGCCGTCTCCAAATCATCCGGATCCACATCGCGCTCGCGTAGAACTTCGGCAAATGTGATCAAACGGCGCTGGCGCATGGCTTCGGCGTGAATCAAAGCCGGAATCGAGCGAATCGACGAAACACCTTTAATTTCAACGCGAGTGCCGCCTTCAACCGACACATTCACATCTTGACGAGCAGCACCTGCACCTGTTCGGACTCGACCGGTCAAGCGAACGAGCGCGCGCAAAATCTGCGCCACGGCCGCCGCTTCTTCTGGCGTGTGCATGTCTGGACCTGTCACGGTCTCAATGAGCGGCATGCCCAAGCGGTCTGTGCGGTAAATGCGAGTGTGTGCTTTGTCGCTTGCTTCGCGGCAGGAGTCTTCTTCGAGACCTAACTGCCGAATCTCAATGTCTCGACCTCTAAACGGAATTTTGCCTCGAACGCCGATCAAAGCGGTTCGCTGGAAACCCGTTGGAATCGAGCCATCCAAATACTGCTTGCGAGCAATGTGCACTTCACCCACGAGCTGAAGGCCAAGCAGGCGAGAGATCGCGATTGCATGATCCAAAGCGACCGGATCGAGCTCAAACGGCGGCGCATCATCCATTTCATATGTGCAAACGGTATCGCTGCACAGTTGGTAGATGATGTTCTTCTTGGTCTTAAACTCCATTAAAGCGGTGCCGTCGTACTCACCCATTTCGGAAAGAGTGGGGCGCATGTGGCGCAGAATCTCGGCATCGTGTTTGCAGGAGTAATGGCCGGCCGGACAACGGCAGAAGAGTTTGCGATCGGTCAAAAGCTGCTGGTGAATCTCAAGGCCAACCCGAAGGCCCATGGCTGGATAAGCATCCTCTGTTAAGCCGCCGTAATTCGGCACGGGCATCGCGAGACGGTGCAGATCGACTGAAGACATTTCATCCTCCAAAGGTCGCAAAATACCGAGGCGCATTCTGCACGCTTGCTTCAAAGAGACAAAGAGAATACTCACGCACAATGCGGGGTATCCGTAGGACTTTCAGGAGTAGAACAATGCTTCGACTCGTTGCTTTTATGGCCTGCGCGCTGTTCGCAGGTTCTTCGTTTGCTCAGACCGCCGAACCCAAGACGGACGACGACAAGACCCTTTACGCGTTGGGCGTGAAGATGAGTGAAATGCTTGGCTTCTTTGACCTTTCGAACGACGAGTTGAAGTTCGTGGTGCAAGGCCTGCAAGACGGCGTGCAGGGCAAAGCCAAGGCTGATCTCCAGATCTTTGAAACGAAGATCAACGAAATGGCTCGTACGCGCATCGAGCGCAAGAACAAGAACTACTTGGTCGAAGCCGAGAAGTTGCCTGGCGCGCAGAAGATGCCGAGCGGTCTCATCTTCATCAGCGAAAAGGAAGGCACCGGCGCCAACCCCACCGCGACCAGCAAGGTCAAGGTTCACTACCACGGCACGTTGGTGGACGGCACCGTGTTTGACAGCTCGGTGGAGCGCGGCGAACCCATTTCGTTCCCGTTGAACGGTGTGATTCCTTGCTGGACCGAAGGCGTTCAGAAGATCAAGGTTGGCGGCAAGGCCAAGCTCATTTGCCCCTCCAGCATTGCCTACGGTGACCGTGGTGCTCCGCCGAAGATCATGCCGGGCGCGACGTTGATCTTTGATGTGGAATTGTTGGGAATCGAAGAATAAGGCGTTGTTCCTGTTCGGAACTGAGCTTTAAAGGCCTGAGGGGTTACCTCAGGCTTTTTTGCTTCCCGGCGGAGAAGGTCTTTTCGCTGGGCTTCTATCGTGCAGGACCGAAGTTCCTGCTTGTGTCTTGTTTTGGATTGCTTCCTGCTTGCTTCTTGCCCTGTGCCTG
>JAZUEA010000479.1:0-3658 GCA_045639945.1 Myxococcota bacterium | reverse complement strand
CGCTTGGCCTCCGACTTAAAACGGAGAAGTGCAACCAGCCGAAGGCGCGTTCCTGATCAAACCTGACCTGTCTTCAATTATCACGCTCGCGGATCCGCCAGCAGGTCGCTATGGTCACCAAGCAACACTTTTACACGACGGAAGCGTGCTCATCGCCGGCGGTTACGATTCAAACGGATGTTTGATGCCTTCAACGTACCGATTTTTCCCTGATAAATCCGGACATGGCGGCAAATTCATTGAACAAGCTCCCATGAAGTATCCGCGAGCGCACTTTACACTCATTCCCTACCCGACTGGCTCAAACATGGCGATCGCGATAGGTGGCGTGACTCAAGACGGCGACGAGTGTAAAAATGTCCCTGCTGTCCTTGCTGCAGAATCCGAACTTTTCACCGTGCTCGAAACGCAAACAGGGGCCAAATGCAAGGAAGATGGCGCTCTCCCCACGAAAGAAGTGGGCTGCTTCATGAGCTCTGATACGTTTCCCATCGCCAAGCTGAAAGAACCGCGCTCACATCATGCGTTCGTGCCTGTTGACGACGGCAAGCGATTTTTGATTTTGGGCGGATTCAGCGACATCGATGAGAAGCAAAGTGCGGAAACGATTGAGCTTTTAGACAACAATTACCAGTCGCAAGAAGTAGGAACGCTCAAGGACGCGTTCGGCGATTTAAGTGCCATCAAGTTATTGGACGGCAGCGTACTTGTGTTGGGCGGCCGAAATACCAACGAACCCTCCAAGCTAACCTCCAACCTAAGCGCTCGACTTGAGCCCAAATTTGACAGTGAGCACAAACTCATCGGCCTTACACAAAGCCTACTTCAAAAGGGCTGCGAACTTTCACTGGGCCGTTACAATCACAAACTCGTCGAATTGCCGCAACGCAGCGTGTTGGTCGTGGGCGGCGTCACTCAAACCAACCAAGGACTCAGCGCTGCAAAGATGGGAGAATTCTACATTCCCAAATTCACGCTAATGAGCGACGCCTACCCAGACTAATCGATTATTTCAATCAAATCGGAGATTTATGAGTCGTTCGGACGCACATGCACGCGATTTAGACGCGGCAGAAAACTTGGTTCTCTCACTTGGCGATTTCAACGAGCCGCTGCTCTTGGTCGACGATCCGTTTGCCGCAGATCTCTTGCACGGCCACACCGTTCATCACTGGCATCGCATGACGCACGGCGATCAACCCGGTTCGCTTACGCCGCCGGATATCCGCTGTTCGCTTTGCGCAATTCGCCTTTCCAAGTCGAAGCCCGCGTTTCAATTGGCGCTCACGCTCGCGGCTCATCGCCTCGAAGCGGGTGCGACGATCTATTTATATGGTCAAAACGACGAAGGTATTCGCTCGGTCGATTCGCCGCTTCTCCGCGATTTAGAAACGGTTTTGACGCGTCGCCACGGTCGCGTTTGGAAAGGCGTGCTCGCAACTGAAGCGCAGGGCTCACTTGACGACGCGCTCGCTCGCGCTTGCTCCAAATCCACCATCAAGCTCGAAAACCAAGAACTCACTTGGCGCAGTTATCCTGGCTTGTTCGCCAAAGGCGAGTTGGACGCCGCCACCGCACTGTTGCTCGACACCACACGCGGTCACAATTTGGGACGCCACATCTTGGATTACGGCTGCGGCACCGGCGTAATCGCCCGCGCGCTCGCGATGCGCGATCCAGCCGCTCGAATCGATGCACTTGATCCCGACGCTTTTGCATTGGCTGCCACTGCTCAAAATGCACCCAAAGCACGGCGTTTTCCCTGGACCAGCCTGGCCAAGCTGCAAGACCGTTACGACACCATCATTTCAAATCCGCCGATTCATTCCGGAAAGTCGAATGATCTCTCGGTGTTACAAGCACTCTGCCGAGACGCGTACGCACATCTCACCGACAACGGCGCGCTGATTTTGGTCACGCAACGTCAAGTACCGCTTGATCGAATCGCGCCCAAAGAATTGAAACTCGCCCTCATCGAAGAAGACTCGCGCTACCGAATTTGGCGGCTTGCTCGCTAACCTCTCAAAATCACTCAAAATCCGTTCGCTGCCGATTCCGTTTATGCTCCGAATGAAGGCGCTTATCCGAAAGTCGCTTTTCCTCGGACGCATGCGTGCGCTTGGTCGCATGACGCTCTTTTGGCCGCTCCCACGCCGCCATCACCAAAACACGCAGCCGCTCACAGGCAAGCTCGCGATTTTGAAACTGCGAACGCGTATCGTCCACGCTCACCGCCAAAATCCCGTCCACCGTCAATCGACTTGCGAGCCGCTTCAGCAGCCAAGCACGCCAAAGCTCACCAATCACAGGCGAAGCTTGAATGTTCCAGCGCACCGTCACGCGCGTGCTGGTTTTATTCACATGTTGACCGCCCGGACCGCTCGCGCGACTGTACACAAACTCAAGCTCGTCTTCCGGAATGTAGCGGCCGTGGCCTAAATCGAGATCCACACGGTCCTCCCATCACACTCAAAATCACAAATCAAAAGCGCTGAGCCACCGCAGCAACCCAGCGCTCAAAACTCA
The DNA here is from genome assembly GCA_045639945.1 of Myxococcota bacterium. Lineage (GTDB taxonomy): Bacteria > Myxococcota_A > Bradymonadia > UBA7976 > UBA1532 > UBA1238. The sequence continues at coordinate 1,132 of JAZUEA010000479.1, read as the reverse complement.
AGCGAGATCGGTGCGCGCCTCAATTGCTAAACGCAACTTCTCGTAAATATTACCGAATCCGCTTGACGACATGCACACAATCACATCGTTCGGCCGAACCTCGCCGGCCACGAATTCAACAATTCGATCCACACTTTCAAGCGCAAATGCCGCTGGACCGTGTCCGTTATAAATCGGTCGAGCACCGATCTCACGACACAAACGCGGCAAATTCAGCCTCATGTAAGCCGGGAAATCGTCGTGCTTCGCAAACGCCGGCGCAAAAATGACCACGTGCGCCGCATCAAACGCAGACGCATACTCGCGTTGGTGAATATTTTGGCGCGCCGTGTTCGACTTGGGTTCGTAAATCGCCCAAATCTTGCAATTGTGATACTTCGCTGCAAGCGCCTCCAACGTGTAGCGAACCGCCGTTGGGTGATGCGCGTAATCATCGATAATCACAATGTTTTGAGGGCCAACGCTGCGAACTTCCTGGCGCTTTTTCACGCCTTTGTAGCCCTTCAAGCCCTCAATCAATTCCGGCAAATCCACGCCGAACTCGCGCCCCACCGCAAACGCAGCGAGCGTGTTCCAAATATTGTGGCGCCCTGCGAGCGGCGAATTCACCTCAAAACGCTTGCCGTTGTGCACGAGCGTAAACAGACTGCCCGTGTCGCACAGCTCCACATCTATCGCCTGAAAATCAGCCTCGCCAAAACCGTAAGTCACCACCTTCACGCCCAGCGTTTTCGCCCACTCTGCGCGCTTCATGACCAATTCGTCATCCGCGTTCGCAATCAGCGTCTTGCCCGGGCCAAGCAAGTCAACCAGGCGATCGAAGTTCTCCACGATCTCATCTAACGAATCGTAAATGTCGGCGTGGTCGAACTCGATGTTGTTCATCACCACAATTTCAGGGCGATAGTGTAAGAATTTCGGTCCCTTATCAAAAAACGCGGTGTCGTACTCGTCGCCCTCAACCACAAACGGACCATCGCCTGGCTTTTCGCGCAAGCGATACGACGCTTCAAAATCCAAGCTCACGCCACCAACCAACAATCCCGGATCACGATTCGCATGCATCAACAACCAAGCCGTCAGCGCGGTGGTCGTGGTCTTGCCATGAGTTCCCAAGTCGGATCGTAGCCAT
>JAZUEA010000478.1:0-2819 GCA_045639945.1 Myxococcota bacterium | reverse complement strand
GTGATGGCAACCATGGACGGCGTAGTGCGGCTGCCTTCTGCGTTGGGGATAATGACGGGCGTACCTGCTTCAATGTAGGCCACACAAGAGTTTGTGGTCCCGAGATCGATGCCGATGATCACGTTGCCTCCAACGACGAGCGCGTCTGCAAGTTAAAGATGAATAAAAATCAGGTGTTCGGAACGTCAGGATTCGTGAGGTCGTCCAAACCTTCGGCGCCGCTTTCAACAATCTTGGCGCCAGCCGGTTCCTCTTCGACAACGGAATCGCTTACAGATTCGTCGGTTTCTTTCGCCGCAGGAGCCGTCGCAACGACCACCATAGCCGGGCGAACCAAGCGCTCATTAAGCAGCCAACCGCGCTGAAAAACTTGAAAGATGTGGCCGGCTGGGACCGCCTCCGTTTCCACCTGCGTCATGGCTTCGTGCATCTTGGGATCGAACGGCTCGCCCGTAGGATCGAAGCTGGTGGCACCACACTTTGCAAGTTCGTTTGAGAACTGGCGCAAAACCATGGTCACACCCTTGGCAAGTGGCGTATCGGGCTCGGAGATATTGTCGACCACGCGCTGCAGATTGTCGGCCACGGGCAAAAGCTCCTTAAGTAAGCCTTCAACCGCAAAACGCTTGGTGTCCTCTTTTTCTTTTTGATGGCGCTTGCGCATGTTGTCCATGTCCGCGCTCACGCGGTAGGCCTTGGTGCGCCATTCCTCAGACTCTTTTTTGGCGGCTTCGAGTTCTGCCTTAAGCTTTGCAATTTCCAAGGCTTCCGCAGATTCCGTTTCTTCGACCACTTCTTCAACCTGGTCCAAATTCTCGGCCTCAGGCGATGCTTCGTTCGGCGTTTCAGCGCTGGTCTCGTCTACGGCAACTTCTTCAGCCTTGTTATCGGTGCTCATCGAAAACCTCCAGAAAAGCGTCTAAATATGTGCAGGGCGCAAAGCTAACGACGGCAGGGGCGACTGTCAAGCGCCCGCGACTGAATCCACGAGCGAAAAAGTCGAAAATAGCGCAGCTGCGAAATCACACTTCTGTGGAACCGAACCGGCATACATAAATTAATAAACCGCTAAAAATCAGAGATTCTCCTTGCGATCTAGCTAGATTGTGGCCAATCATAGTCGCAGTTTGACCAGTGGAGTCGTTTAAACGATGAGCCTCACCAACAAGCTGTTTCACATTCTTTTCCCTCAAAACGTCTTCCTCGGCGCCAACTTAGGCGATCTTTCCAGTAAACTTGCAGAAGATGTCATTTGGACGGGTGAAGGCGACCTCGCAGCCGAAGGCGCCTTGCAGCGAACCTGGCCTGCAAGTGAAGACGGATTCTTGGGGGGCCGCGCAACCCTCAACTTCTCAATGGGTTTGCTCTGCCACGCCGAAGCAGCCTTGCTTGTTGACGACCACACTTTGACCATGAACGAAGTCGGATCTGGCTTCGCGTCTGGTCTCGATAAGATCGCCACGCCGCACGGTGACCGCGTTCAAAAGAAGCGCCGCTACCTCGCCAGCTGGGACTGGAACGTCGGCCCCATCTCCGGCATTTTGTCGCTCGAGGTTCACCCGCTCGAGGACAGCCACGCCATCGCCGCAGAAGTTCAACTCGAACTTGCTCCTGGTGCCAAACTGCCACGCAACTTGGCCATCAACGTTGAGCAGCTCGCCAAGCTCTTGGCCACCGACGAATTGCCCGAAGCCGAAGTGCTGAATGCTCTCAACGCCTTCTACGATTGGCCGGACGTTTTCGTCGCCTTCTCGCAAGAGCAAGCCGCCGCTGCCACGTTGGCTCGTGCTTGGGATCTCACGGCCGCGAGCTACTCCAACTTGCGCGAACCCATTCGCCGCTTGTTCACGTTGATCGACTGGGAATCCTTGTCACTCAGCGGCATGCTCACCGTTCCGCACCTGATTTTCTGGCACGCGATTGCGGCTTCCCCGCTCATGTCGCCTGACTCCCCCGGCGCCTGGATTCAGCTTCGCTTGACCGATCTCCTCACGCTCGTCGCCTTGACCGGTGCACCGGCCAGCGAACGCGCTAAGGTCGCCTACCAAGTTGTGTGCGCGGTTCAATACGGTGATGCAATCGCGTTCAACGCTCTCGCCCAGCGCATCGCAGCGTACCGCCGCATCAACAACATGCAGCCCAATTTGGACTTCGGTTCTTCGCCTGAAATTGACGCCCGCGCCTTTGCTCTTGTCACCGCCGGCTTGGACGATACTGATCGCCTCCGCTTTGCCGCTCAAGGTGATGACGACGATCGCCGCTACGCCGCCGTCTTGTGGTGCGTTGGCACGTACAACATGGAAATTCCCGAAATCCAGCTGCCAGAAGAAGAAATGCCGAACCAAGGCACCATCGAAGCCTGGGCGACATTCCTCTCACTCGTCAAGCTCGCCCGCCCCGACATGTTCTTCGAACTCTTGGGACGCGCCCTCATCAACGGTGAACGCCCCCTCTGCGAAGTCAGCCCCGGCAACCTGGAGCGCGTCCTCGGCGTCGTCGTTCCGGAGTAATCCGAGCCCTCGCGCTTTCGTGCGCTGACAACTCCAATCTTCGTCTTTCTCACATTCGAAAACCGCTCTATTTATCTTTCTAAGCGCTAGTATAACGATAGTCTCTGCGCAGTCTTATGCTGACTACTATGCTCAACGAGTTCGTTTTGAGCGAAACATTCTTTCTTTTGACATTGTCAATCAATCACAATACTACCCTGTATCAATACCATACTTTGGAAAACACAATATTACGAATATGCTCATCAGTTTTGCAATTTGTACTCACTTTGGTATGTCACCATAAAATGTCGCAGCGCAATTATTATC
>JAZUEA010000477.1:0-11096 GCA_045639945.1 Myxococcota bacterium | reverse complement strand
CCTCGGCGGCGCGAGCTTCCTCGGCGGCGCGAGCTTCCTCGGCGGCGCGAGCGGCACGAGCGGCTTCGCTCGAACCATACATTTCGGCGTCCTTGGCGGCCTGAATGGCTTCGGCAGCCAAACGCTCAGCTTCGGCTTTGCGTTGAGCGGCTAGCGCTTGAGCAAGTTCCTCGGCTTTGCGGGCTTCTTCGGCAACGCGAGCTTCTTCGGCGATGCGAGCTTCCTCGGCTTTGCGGGCGCGCTCTTCCTGCTCGGCGATGCGGGCAGCTTCGGCTTCGGCAGCAATGGCGGCGCGGCGAGCAGCTTCTTCTGCCTTCTTTTGCTCGGCGGCTAAGCGACGTTCCTCAGCGGCTTTCGCGTCAGCGGCACGGCGTTCCTCGGCGATCTTGGCTTCCAACTCGGCGCGACGAGCAGCCGCAGCGCGTGCTTCCTCCGCAAGCTTCGCAGCTTTTTCGGTACGCTCGGCCAGCTCAACCTTCTTTTTCTCTTTCTCTTTATCTTTCCGGTGCTTACGAGCTTCGCGCTTCTTAGATTTTTGCGATTCGCGCTCAGACGCCGAACGAGAAAAACCGCCTTGATTTTCCGAATCCTGCGATTCCTTAGTCGCTTCCGAAGATTCCACCGATTCAGATTGAACTTCCGGAGTTTTCGGAGCTTCCGGCTCCACGACAGGTTCAACCACTTCCGATTTCACGGGTTCAGCCGGAGCTTCCTCGTGCTTTGAAGATTCTTCAATCTTTTCAATCGGTTTCGTTGGTTTTGCAGGTTTAGACTTCGGCTGATTATCAGACTTGGGCAGCGACTTTGGCACCTTTGCTTGCGCGGATTTCTTGCTCTTTTTGGAGGACTTCTGCGGTTTCGAAAGTGTCGAAGAATTGGGATTTTCTGTTTTTTCAGCTTCGAGTTGTTTGGGAGCAGAACCAAAAAGACGGCGGAAAAAATCGGCAATCCGCGAAAGGAGGGACATAGCGGTACTCCGTTTTAGGCCGGCAGGCCATCACGTATTTTTCGAATTTTTAAAGGGAAATCAGGTGTGCTCGCGTCGAGCAATTTCGAGTTGCGCTTCGAGATCGGCAATTTTGAGGTCACGTTCGGCGAGAGCTGCTTCATAAGCGGCCAGCGTAGCACGCATTACTTCAGGAGACATCATTTTGCGCGCTTCTTCCGAAGCCGAGTGATGCGCCATAATCGCGGCCGCCGGATCAGCACTGAACTGGAAGTGATCCGAGCGAGAGGTGCGCGTACCCAGCGGCATGAACGAATCAGCCTGCGCCACAATCGGAACACCCAGCTCAATCGCGCCACCGATTTCGTTTTCCATGACCATCGGGCCAGGAATCGACTCGAGATCGCAGCAACTCACGTGACCATCAGAAGAAGTGGAACGAGCAGGACGAACGCCACTTGTGGGTGCAGCAACGCGGCCCATGCTTTCGCCAGAGCTCGCGGCTTCTGCATCGATGCTCCAAGCTTCGCACGGAATCGTGGGCGCATCGCAGCTAAAGACATTTGAAGGCTTTAGGCGGAACAGAAAACGCATGTCACCGCAGCGAATTTCGTCGCCATCTTCAAGCGGTACACGCTTAATGCTTTCGTTATTTCGGAAAGTCCCGTTCGAACTGCCGAGATCTTCTACATAGAAAATCCCGGATTCATAAATAATTTTTGCATGTAAACGAGAAACGGAAGGTCGCAATACAACCAAGCTACAACGAGCTTGACGGCCAATAGTGAAAGCTGTGCCAGCGTTAATGAGAACTTCGCGTTCTCCATGAAGACCTTGGAAAAGCAGGCGAGCTTGACGTCCGACAATCATCATTTATCTCCGCAAGCCACCAATTTTTCTAAAATTTCTAACGCGCATAATATTTTCTCCGGTTAGATTTTAGATAAGCCAAAGTTTTATACGAAAGCGAAATGAACGAAATTCACTCTTTTAAGCCAAAAAACAACATTCGAGTCAGTTAATTGCTTTTTAAAGAGTATTTTTTAGCACTACATCCTAAAGCGAAATAAAGAAGAGGCATTAAATCAGAAATCCAAACTTATATTTGCAGCAAATGTTTGCTGATCGCTGCTCAACATTGCTTCAGGCGTAAAATTGAAAATGCCGAAGACGATGCGGAAGCCAACCACAGCGCGATGCAAAACGATGGTTTCGTCATCGAACACAAAGTTTCGAGAAGCATCGTCGCCCACTGCGAGCGTGCCGGGCGTGGAATCGATAACGCCTGATCCTGCGTACACAATGCTTGGGCTGTAGCCCGCGAATGGCGTGAAGTGCCACGTACCGCCCACGCTGAATCGATGAGAAATCAACGCATCGAAACCGAGCAGCGTGAGATCGAGTTCGCCGGCACCAAATGCACGTGTGATGGAAGCGCGAACCGCGAAATCAACGGGAAATGCTCGAACTGCCTCGTTGAGCGCCCACTTTAAGCTCCCACCCAAGTAGAACATTTCGCTTTCGATCAACCAGCCGGCGCGAGCGCCCAACTCAAAGCTGAACGGCAAGCCTTTGCGTAAATCAACTTCAGTGGTCATGAGCATCGATGGCGGATCACCATCTTTGATGCCGTTTTTCCAATAAGTTTCGCCGGAGTTGATGGTTGTGAGCGCGTAATTGAATCCGAGCTGAAAACCGTTTGCACCAAGCGTTTCGGCAGGCGCGAGCACGTGATGCGACAGCGCCGCACCGTATTCGCGACTCAGGTCTTTAAACGCTTTTTGATTGGCTTTTGGAGAGTTACCGCACGGCATGGATTCCGTATTGTCAGCGGACCAACCTTCGCAAAGGTGACTCAAGATGGGATCGTTATCGAGAGCAAACGCCTCGTTAGCGAGAAGGCCAAAAACAGCAATCGGCACGAAATTCTTAATCATCTTGCGCTCTCGCAGGAAATCGCGGTGAAGCTACGAAAGCAAAATGAGAGTGTCAAGCGTTGCGAATAATCTAACAAAATACACATTCGCAACACAGATACTATATATAATAGTAAGGCTCAGAGTTCGGGCGGGAGGAAACAGAGGTTGCGATCGCCGTAAGCGGTGTCGATGCGCGCGACAGGCGGCCAGTATTTCCACTGGCGCACAAATTCAGCGGGCCAAGCGGCTTGAGCGCGCGAATACGGGTGAGTCCAGGTTTCGGCGGCGATTTCCTCGGCGGTGTGCGGCGCGTTTTTAAGCGGATTGTCAGCGCGATCCATGGCGCCCGTTTCGATTTGGCGAATTTCTTCGCGAATCGCGAGCAGCGCGTCACAGAAACGATCCAATTCGGCTTTGGGTTCGCTTTCCGTAGGTTCGATCATGAGCGTGCCGTGAATCGAAAACGACATTGTGGGCGCGTGGAAGCCAAAATCCGCCAAGCGCTTGGCAATGTCATCAACGTCTATCCCCGCGGAATCTTTGAAAGAATTACAATCGAGAATGAACTCGTGCGCCACTCGACCGTTCTTGCCGGTGTAATAAATTGGGTAGGCGTCTTTCAAACGAGCGGCCATGTAATTTGCAGCTAAAATCGCGTGCTTAGACGCTTTGGTAAGACCGTCGGGACCGAGCAGAGAAATGTAGATTGCGGCAATGGGCAAAATGCCGGCGCTTCCAAAGGGTGCGGAGGTGACAGCGCCCAAGTTTTCGCCACCGGGCAAGAACGGCACCAATTTTTCGCAAACACAAATCGGGCCAGCGCCAGGGCAGCCGAACAACTTGTGCAAGTCCAAGTAGCAGACGTCCGCGCCGATGTCGCCGGGCCGACAGAGTCCAATTTCGGCGTTCATGTTGGCGCCGTCGAAATAAACCAATCCGCCGTTTTCATGAATAATTTCGCAGATTTCCAAAATTCCTTCTTCAAAAGCACCTTGCGTCGACGGATAGGTGATCATGAGCGCGCCCAATCGGTTGCCAGCTTTTTCGGCTTTGAGGCGCAAATCGTCTAAGTCCACGTCGCCGTTTGCGTTGCAAACCACGCTTTGAACTTCAAAGCCAGCCATTGCAGCGGACGCAGAATTTGTGCCGTGCGCAGAAACGGGAATCAGGCAGATTTTGCGATCGGCGTTATTTTGCGCGCGATGCCAAGCAGCGATGACATCGAGGCCACTCAATTCTCCCTGAGCGCCCGCGTTGGGTTGCAGAGAAACACCTTTCATTCCGGTGATTTCTGCGATCCAGCTCTTTAAATTCTCGAGAATTTCAGCGTGACCTTTCCACTGATCTTTGGGCGCAAACGGATGAACATTGACCCACGTTGGCCACGAAATCGGACGCATCGACGCCGTTCCGTTGAGCTTCATGGTGCACGAACCGAGTGGCATCATGGAACGCGTGAGCGAAATGTCCTGCTCCTGCATGTGGTGCAGGAATCGAACCATGTCGTGTTCGCCGTGAATCTTGTTAAAAATCGGCGCTGTTAAGAAATCGCTCGTGCGACGGAAAACCAAATCGGCTTCCATGTGCGTTTCGCGAACAATGCTTTCAGCCGAAAACGGCACTTCGCTGCCAAATGCGAAGATCTCGAAGATCCTGTCCAGCAAAGCGAAATCGCACGTTTCATCCATCGAAATGCTGATTTTGCCGCCGCCGATTCGAAAATTGATGCGCTGCTCTTTGGCGCGCGCCGCAATTTCACCGAGCGTTTCGTCGTCGAGTTCAAATGTGAGCGTGTCAAAAAACATCGGTTTTCCAACAGGATAGCCGAGTCTCGTTAAACCACGACGCAAAATATCAGTGTAACCATGCACACGAGCGGCAATGGCTTTGAGGCCGTCGAGGCCGTGGTACATTGCGTAGAGCGCATTTAAGATCGCCATCAAAGCTTGAGCGCTCGTAGCTTTTTCGCAGCGAATGTTTTGGTCGCGGTTTTGGAGCGCTAACTGGTAGGCAGGACGACCATTTTTGTCGATTGAGCGTGCAATGATTCGACCCGGCATTTGGTGTTTGAGCTCGTCACGCACAGCCATAAATGCGGCATGCGGACCACCAAATCCCATGGGTGTTCCAAATCGTTGAGCGGAACCAATCGCAATGTCAGCGCCAAACTCGCCAGGTGCACGCAACTGAACAAGCGCCAGCAAATCGCAGGCCACCACGAGTTTTGCACCCATCTGATGTAACTTTTCAGCAATCGGCGCAAAGTCAGCAATTCGGCCATAAGTGTCTGGGTATTGAACAAAAACACCTGAAATTTCCGACAAGTTCGAGACTTCTTCGAGTTCTTCTATCGGCGCAATCGTGAGCGCGATGCCGTAGCCCTGCGCGCGCGTCTTTAAAACTTCCAGCGTTTGTGGATGAAGCGTGTCGGCCGCGAAAAATGCTCGCTTTTGACCATTGGCCAAGCGATCGCACAGCGCCATCGCTTCACTCGCAGCTGTGCCTTCGTCCAGCAGAGACGCACAAGGCAGCGCAGTCAAATCAGCCACCATCGCCTGAAAAACTGCGAGCACCGACAAGCGACCTTGGCTCACTTCAGCCTGATACGGCGCGTGTTGCGCGTACCAACCTGGATTTTCGTACACGTTTCGCGCCAACACTTCCGGCATGATCGTTCCGTAATAACCTTGGCCGATCAAACTCGTGAAGTTCTCGTTTTTCTTAAGGATTTCAGCAAAATCCAACAGAGCGAGCGGTTCACCTTTGCGCGCCGGCAGATTCAACGGTTTCCGCAACCTTACCTTTTTGGGAATCGTCTCATCGATCAGCGCATCAAGCGATGAAGCACCACAAGTTTGGAGCATTTCAGCGATTTCATTCGCCGTCCAAGGCAGGTGTCGCGGAACAAAATCCCAACAATTCTCGAAGCTATACATTTGAATCTACTCTGGAATCGCAGTCGTGGTTGTGATTTATTCCAGCAGTTTTCGTTCAACACGAATTCACCTTCAAGGCATTCCATGAACCTTTCACGCAGCTTTTTCCTCTTGTCGGTTCTCGCTCCACTGCCGCTGCTCGCTGATCCGGCTCCGGTTTCTGAGCAAAGTGATTTTCAACTCGAGGCACTTCCCAGCGTAGTGCGCACGCAGAAAGACATTTCGGCATACAAAGCGCGCTTCGAAATGTTGGTTCAAGCTTTGGGTCAATCCGGTGATCCGGATCTTTTCCCCAAAGATATCAAGCTTGTAGAAGCTGAACCTACTTCGAATGGCACATGGCGCATCGTGCTTTCAGGCTCGTTCAAACTGCTGAGCCAAGAAGCGCAAGAAGACGCTGAAGAACGCCTCACGCAGTTCATGGGCGCACTCAACGCTTTCCAACTCAACACGCCGGTTGAAGTTTGGCTGGAAGGTGGTGAGGCCGAAGACTTCGCCGAAATGATTCATCAAATCAACGCGAAGTCGCCGTTTAAGTCTCACGACAACAAACGCGTTCGCTTGCGCGGCGTCACCATTGAAGACGTGGCTCCTGACGCGCCTTTGCTGCAGAAAAACGGCGTTCCGCCGATTAAAAGCGAAGACCAAGCAAAACTCAGCCCGCCGAACCGCGCTCGCACCAACGGTGCACTTTCTGGCAAGCGCATCGCCGTTTCTCCGGGTCACGGTTGGGTAAACCGCAACGGTTGGCGTACACAGCGATCTGCTTACACGTTTAGTTCAAATGCCCGCGGAATTACTGAAGATTTCTTCAACGCCGAGGTAATGAACAACCAGATCATTCCGCTTTTGCAAGGTGCCGGTGCCGACGTGATCGCCACGCGCGAGCCCGACATGAACACCAAAGTTCCGCAGCAGGTTTTAGACGACAGCAGCAACTCCAGCGTTGCAATCGAAGGCGAATGGAACCGCGGAACTTCCGGCGGCGGCTACTCTGGCAGCTACCTTTCTTCGAACAGCAGCGAAGCGTCCGTCACGTTCACGCCCAACTTCACAGCGCCCACAACTCAGCGACTTTCCATTCGTTGGCGCGAAGGCAGCAACCGCTCGACCGACACCCGCGTTGAAGTTCATCACGCCGGCGGCACTTCGAACTTCTTCGTCAACCAGCAAAAGAGCGGCCAGGTGTGGCTCGACTTGGGCCAGTTCGTTTTCGATCAAAACAGTGAAGTCATCGTTCACGGCTCCGACAACGGTTACGCGATCGCCGACGCCGTCAAATTCGGAAGCGGCATTTACACCAATGGATCCACCCAATATCCATGGTGGCAGATGAGCGGTGGCCGCTATGTGCCGACTTCAGCCGATCCAGCTTCGCGATTCGCAACCTGCCCAAGCGTTGGCGATAACACCAGCACCTCTTACTGCTACGACGTTTACATTCGCGCGAACTTTGCCAACGACTTAAACGCCGACGCCTACTTCTCGTTCCACGGCAACGCGGCTGGTACCGCAAACAGCACAGCTCACGGTTTACAAACTTACCGTTACAGCTGCGGTACTTACAGCGATTACTCTTCAAGCGATGCGGCGCGAAATTGCGACGATCCCGTTGGTTCCAAAGCCTACGCCGACGCCATTCACAACAGCATCGTTGAAATCGTGCACCGTGATTACGACCCGAACTTCAAAAACAACGGCCGATTCGTCGCTGATTTGGGTGAAGTTCGCGTGCCCGACAATATGCCCGCTGCTTTGGTCGAAGCGGGCTTCTTCGACAACTTAACCGCTGCCAGCGGTCAAACGCGCTCCGACAACGAAATGATGCAGGATCCGCGTTGGCGCGAAGCGGTGGCCATGGGTATCGTGACCGGCATGGCGCGTTACTTCAACGGCAGCTCCACACCGCCGATGCCAGTTCGCCCCGAAGGCTTGTCCGTTCGCAACTTGCCTGAAGGCGGCATCACGCTTTCGTGGACACCTGTCAGCGGCGCCACGTACTACCGCGTTTACCGCGCCACTCAAGGTCGCGCTTTCGACGACGGTACGCGCTCAACCGGCAATTCCATTACGCTCAACAACCTTGAACCGCGCCAGACTTACGTTTTCCGCGTCGCCGCCGTGAACTCCACGGGCGAAGGTTTCGCAAGCCAGGCCGTAACGGTTCGTTACCGCGGCGCCAAACTCGACAAGCCTTCGCAGGCGCTTTACATCGGCGCTTACGATCGCCGCGACGCCTTCGTGCAAGACATCGACAACGATCTCTCGTACGCCGTTGAACATGGTCACGCTCTCGCCAGCGTCGAAGATCTGTTCTTTGATGGTGCGTTGGATGAATTGGTCGAGAGTGGTCAGATCGACTTGAACAACTACCAGTTGGTCGACTTGGCCGTGGGCAAGGATTCCACCGAGCACGATGCGATTTCCACCAAGATGCAAACCGTGCTCGCAAACTACATTGCGAACGGCGGTAAGGTCATCGTCTCTGGTGAAGAAATCGGCTGGGACTTGGGCAACCGCGGCAACGCTGCCGATGCGAACTTCTTGGCCAACTCGTTGGGCGCCATCTACGCAGCCGACGACGGTGGTTCAAAGCAACTTTCGGCTTCTGCCAATGGTCCGTTCGCTGGCATCTCAAACATTCTCTTGGACGACGGCACCAACGACGTTTACGAAGTCAAATACCCCGACGCGTTCAGCGCGACGACCGGCGGAACCGTTGTGCTGAACTACGCAAACGGCTCGGGCGCAGCGATTGCCACCGACCACAGCATCTTGATCGGTGCGGGCATTGAAGCCATCGTGCCCGATGCAAAGCGCGCGCAAGTCATGGCCGCAGCGGTCAAGTACTTGATCGGCGATCAAGCAACCGGCGACTTGGACGGCGATGGCATGCCCGACTCGTGGGAAATCCAATACGGTCTCAACATTTACGACTCGAGCGACGCAAACGACGATCCGGACAACGATGGTGCGACCAACTTAGAAGAGTACTTGGCGGGCACCGATCCGTTGCGCAACGAAAACTCCAGCGACGAAGACGCTGCGGTTCTGCCGGATGCTGCGATTCCCGACGCTGCAATTCCCGACGCAGACATTGAAGACGCCTATGTTCCGCCGCAGGTTTTCGACGCCTACATTCCGATCGAAATCGACGCTTACGTTCGCCCGGAACCGATCGACGCTCACGTTCCGCCGCAACCGGTTGAAGACGCAGGCAACAACAACCACGGTCCTTGGTACAGCGACGCTGACTTCGACGACAATCCGCCCACAGCCAGCGGTTGCAGCAGCACACCCAGCACGCCCAACACGGCATGGTGGATGCTTCTTTGCATGCCAGTTCTTCCGTTGATTCGCCGCTTTAGCCGCCTTCACAAATAATCTTCTTATTTTCTTTCCAAATTAGATCTCACAAATCGGGCGAAAAACTTGCAGTTCCGCTCAATGTGCCTAGAGTGGGGCGATTTCGCCTGGAGTCTCCATGTTAAAGTTCCTTCAAAAGATCTTCGGTACCGCCAACGATCGCGCGCTGAAGGCGATTCGCCCCAAAGTTGCGGCCATCAACGCGTTGGAACCGACCATCGCTGCGCTCAGCGATGACGCCCTTAAAGGCAAAACCGCCGAATTCCGTCAGCGTTTAGCCAACGGTGCACCGCTGGATGACTTGCTCATTGAGTCGTTCGCCGTAGTTCGCGAAGCATCCAAGCGCGTCTTGGGCATGCGACCCTACGATGTTCAGCTCATCGGTGGTCTTGTTCTGCATGACGGTAAAATCGCCGAAATGAAAACCGGCGAAGGTAAAACGCTGGTAGCCACGTTGCCGTGCTACTTGAACGCCTTACCGCAAAAAGGCGTGCACGTGGTCACCGTCAACGACTACCTCGCTCGTCGTGACGCAGAGTGGATGGGTCAGCTCTACCGCTGGCTTGGTTTGACCACAGGCGTCATCGTTCACGGCTTGGACGACGCAGAACGCCAGCGCGCGTATGGCTGCGACATCACCTACGGCCAAAACAACGAGTACGGCTTCGACTACTTGCGCGACAACATGAAGTACGATCTTCGTCACTACGTGCAGCGCGAGTTGAACTACGCCGTCATCGACGAAGTAGACTCCATCCTCATCGACGAAGCGCGTACGCCGCTCATCATCTCAGGTGCGCCGGAAAACTCGTCAGAGCTCTACATTCGCATCGACAAGCTCATTCCAAAGCTCAAGAAAGACATTCACTACAACATCGACGAAAAAGCGCACTCTGCCACGCTCACCGAAGAAGGTGTTGAGTACGCCGAGCACTTGTTGCACGTCGGCAACTTGTACGATCCGAGCAACATCGTCTTGTTGCACCACGTCAACAACGCGTTGCGCGCGCACACGCTTTACCGTCGCGACGTGAACTACTTGGTCAAAGACGGCGAAGTGCTCATCATCGACGAGCACACCGGTCGTTTGATGCCCGGTCGTCGTTGGTCAGAAGGTCTTCACCAGGCAATCGAAGCCAAGGAAGGTGTGGAAATCCAAGCGGAAAACTACACGCTGGCCACGATTTCCTTCCAGAACTACTTCCGCTTGTACAACAAGATCTCCGGCATGACCGGTACGGCCAAGACCGAAGAAGAAGAGTTCCAAAAGACCTACAAGCGCGACGTCATCGTCATTCCCACCAACAACCCGGTGAAGCGTATCGACCACCAAGATCTCATCTACCGCACCGAACGCGGCAAGTTCCGCGCCTGCGTGCAGGAGATCAAAGAGCGTCACGCCAAGGGTCAGCCCATCCTCGTGGGCACCGCGTCGGTGGAAAAGAGCGAAATCGTTCACAAAATGCTCAACCGCGAAGGCATTGAGCACAGCGTTTTGAACGCAAAGCAGCACGCTCGCGAAGCCGCCATCGTCGCACAGGCCGGCCGCTTGGGCGCCGTCACGGTCGCCACCAACATGGCTGGTCGTGGTACCGACATCATTCTTGGTGGTAACGCCGAGTATTGGGGCCAGGCACTCATCGAAGAAGCCGGCATCGCCGTGCGCCACACGCCGCTCTGGGAAAAAGTCGAAGACTTCGTCAAGCTCATCTGCATTCGCCAAGAAGACAAAGCTCGCGAAATGCTTCAAGATCCGGAGCTTCGCGCGATTCCGGAGCACTTCATCCAGCAGATTGCCGAAAAGCGCGACCTGTTCCGCGAGGAGCAAGCCAAGGTTCGCGAAGCAGGCGGCCTCTTCATCTTGGGCACCGAGCGCCACGAATCCCGCCGTATCGACAACCAGTTGCGTGGTCGTGCCGGTCGTCAGGG
>JAZUEA010000476.1:0-2200 GCA_045639945.1 Myxococcota bacterium | reverse complement strand
GTTGATCCTGTCGAAGATTCTGTAGTTGCATCTTCCTGCCAGTCTGCACCGGGCAAGGGTGCTTCGCCGGCCTTCCTCCTTCCTTTGCTCGCTCTCCTCGGTTTGAAGCGTCGTCGTCACTGAGCGCTTTTCGCCTTCCTCTCTAACCTCTTGATTTTATTTTAACTTCGCGCGTTCATTCGATTTCTTTGCGCAGAGTTTTTATGCTCTGCCGCGTTGAACCACGGAGTTATGATGAGATCATTTCTTCTTGCGATTGCAGGACTTAGCCTTTGCGCCTGCGATTCCAGCTCTCAGTTATCAACGGTTGCCACAAAAGATTTTCGAATCGTCAACGGTTCGCGTTCACCCGATCGCTCCATTGTGGATTTATCGAGTGGTCAGCTGCTGGCGTTCGGTTACATGCACTTTGCTGGCATGGCGAACGATGCGTTTTGTTCTGGCACAATCATTGCGCCGCGATTGGTTGCCACGGCGCGCCACTGTGTTTGCAATGATGCAGATGCTGATTGCAGCGAACGCAATGCACAACCGTTGTCGCCCTCAAGCATTCAGTTCAGCGTTGGCCAAAACACATCGTCTACTCCCACGTATTCATTCGGAATTTCGCAGGTTCACTACAATCCAGATGTGGACGCTGCGCTTTTGGTGTTGAGCGAAGACGCCACGCAAGCGGTGTCTGGGTTAACGCCGATTCCGTTTAATCGCACCAGCCTGAACAGCAGTTATCTCAACAAAATGGTTCAAGTTGTGGGTTACGGAAACAATGATCCGGAATACGGCAGCTACAACCACGGTCGCTATTTTGCAGAAGTGAAGCTGACAGGTGTTCACGAGACCTACATCGAAGTAGATGGGCAGGGGATTGAAGGCATCTGCGACGGTGATTCCGGCGGGCCTGCACTCATGACCATCAACAATGAAATCGTGGTGCTCGCAGTTGAGTCGCAGGGCGATGTCACTTGCGTCGATATCGACGAAATGACGCGCCTGGATAAGCTTGCGGATTGGATCGACGAAATCAATCCGGAAAGCGGCGGTGCGGCCGTTTGGACTTGTCGTCCGGGCGCTTACACCGACAACGACTGCGATTGCGGCTGCGGTATCGTTGACAAAGCGTGTGCTGATTCCCAGGCTTCGCGCTGCGACTACTGTTATTGCACCGGAGATGGTCGCGGTTACTACTGCGGTGAAAACAACATGGTCGCGAGCGATGACAACTCGCGATGCATCACCAACTTACCTGTGCCCGACGCGTGGACATGTGCTCGCGATTTGTACAACAACGGCGTGTGCGATTGCGGTTGCGGCACAAAAGACGTGGACTGCGAAAACGCGTTGGCGAGCGCTTGTGAATTGGCCTCCGGTTGCGTGTCCGGCGAAATTGTGCTTCCAAACGACAACTCTCAGTGCATTCAAGACGGTTGCAACGGTGTAACTGCCGAAGGTTATTGCGAAAACGGAGTTGCTCATTGGTGCTCAAACTATCAGCTTCAATTCATGAATTGCGCAGCTGACGGCTTGAATTGCGGCTATGTCGAAGGCGCTTCTCGCTACGGTTGCCTCTCTCATATTGCAGTTGAAGATGCCGGCAGCGCAGGTTCTGGCGGTTCGGTCGAAGATGCCGGCAGCGCAGGTTCTGGCGGCGGAAGCAGCGAAGGACCTGACGCAAATGCCGATGCTGGTGTAAGCCATTCAGGTCGTTCTTCGAATGATTCTTGCCAAGCGGCACCTGGTAAAAACTCACATTCTTTTGCTGCGTTCTTGCCTTTGCTCGGATTGCTCGGTTTAAAGCGCCGTCGTCGCTGAATTTTTTAACCCGTTAAAATGATTGATCTTTTTGCTGCGTTCGCTTTTGCATGAAAGACTTCTTATGCTTCGTGCGTTTGAGGAGTTTTTATGAAGCGAACATTTGGGCTTTTTCTATCTGCAGCGCTGGCGCTCTGTTCTTGCAGCGAAAATCCAGAAACGAATTTTATAAAACCCAATCATTTCCGAATTGTAAACGGCTCACGTGAGCATGATGCTCGCATTGTTGATTTAACAGAGGGCCAACTTTTAGCGTTTGGATATTTGCACGAATTGTATGTGCCCGGCGGTGCGTATTGCTCCGGTACGCTGATTTCACCGCGCGTGGTTGCGACCGCTCGTCACTGTGTTTGCAACGACAGAGAACAAGATTGCAGCAGCGCCGCGCCTA
>JAZUEA010000475.1:0-2176 GCA_045639945.1 Myxococcota bacterium | reverse complement strand
TGCTCTCGCTGCTCGCGCTGTTGAACCTGCTGAGTACTTGTTCAACGACTCCGCGATTTGGGCCTTCATCATGGCTCACAAAGATTTGACCCGTGCTGAGCTCATGCGCGTTGCTCGTCTTGAGTCGTTCCGCGCGACTGCTCTTCACGAGTTGGGTCACAACCAGGGCATGCGCCACAACTTCCGTGGTACCTTCGACCGCGCCCACTTCTTCAAGGAGTACTGGGAGATTCGCGACGAGGCCAAGAAGGTCTTTGCTGAGCGTTATGGCCGTGCGCCGATGACGAGCTTCAAGATCGAGCGCGATCCTGAAACTGCTGCGGAAGAGGCTGAATTCCTCAAGAACTACAAGCAGTGGAACGAAGACAAGGAAGCTTTGCGCCTCATCGAGCATGAGCTCAACATCGTCCAGACCAAGTACTCCTCCATCATGGACTACAATGGTCAGGCTCATGGCGACTGGGAAAGCGGCCTTGGTTCTTACGATAAGGCGTTCATGCGCTTTGTGTACGCCAACCTCGTTGATGAGCCGCCGTGCGCTTACGACGTTCCGATCGAAAAGTGCTACGAGCAAGGCAAGCTTCATAACTCCAAGCAAGTTCAGTACTACCTTGGTGGTGAGCGCTGCAGCTCTGACGCTGATTGCCCCCACGCCGCTGACGGCCAGAAGTGCCGCATGGACGAAAATGGCAACAACGTGAAGCTTTGCTCCAACTGGTACACCGATAAGGGTGGTAAGAAGAACCCCTACATCTACCAGTTCTGCTCCGACGAGCGTGTTGAGGACGATCCTTTCTGCAACCGCTTCGACTTCGGTGAGTCTGCGGAAGAGATTATTCGTTCGATGATCGAATCTTACGAAAACCTCTTCGTGTTCAACGCGTTCCGTCGTTACCGTTCGGGCTTCAGCGCTCGTGGTTACTACAGCCGCGTGTTCAACCGCCACTTCCGCCTGATCGGCGACATGATGCAGTCGGTGCTTTACAAGTACTTCTACGAAGAGGGCTTCAAGAGCATCGATGGTCCTGGCGGCTGGGATGACATGATCCGCGCCGTCATCATCGGCTTCGAGTTCTTGGGCAACGTTATCATGCGTCCTGAGTCCGGTACCTTCACTTGGGACCGCAACTTGAAGATGTTCACTCAGCAGGATGACCGTCTCACCGACGCGCCGAACTCTGAGAAGCTCATTAACATCCCGCTTGGTCAGGGCCGCCCGGCGTACTCTTCTTACGAGAATGGTTACTACGGCGAGATCAACCGCTTGGCGTTCGTGGGTCACTACTACGACAAGTTGGCTGCTATCGAGACCCTTACTCAGCGTTACTGGGGTGCTTCGAACCTGTCGAACGAAAACCGTTTCTACCTGAACTTCTTCGACTTCTTGCCCAGCAGCTTCAACAAGCTGATTGGTAGCATCGTTGCCAACGATATGCTTCCGATTTCGAACTACTTCGATATCGATGAAGGCGTTCTCGTTCAGCGTAACTACTGGGATGGTCGCGACATCATGTCCGATGACGAAGGCGGCTTCGGTTCGGCGTTGGATGCTGAATTGACCAGCAGCATGTACCCGGTTCAGGGTGGTGCAGGCTTCTACACCAACCTCTACAGTGTCATGTACGGTGCAATGGATGTTGCGTACTACTCCGACACTTCGTTTGCGGATTTGATGCGCGTGTTCGAACTCGGTTCCGGCACGGGCTTCGACATCAGCAACATCGACGCGGATGACTACGAGCTTTGCGTTTCTCCGTTGAGCCACCGCACCTTCGCGGCGGTCCAGAACACGCAGGGCGGCGGCAGCATTGGTGTTCGCGCGATCAACTACTGCAACCAGTTGGTGGATCGCTACAACGAGCTTGTCAGTGCTGATCCTCAGGATCCGAGCACGTACCCGGCTGACGTCAACAGCCTTGGCGACCTCAACCACGACTTGACCTACATCAAGAGCAAGATCTCCTCCATGGAGAACGCGATGAACAACATCATCTACATCAACTCGGTGTTGGGTGTTGGCCGTCTGTAATCGCAGGTTGGGCTGAGATTTAAGGCGTCACTTCGGTGGCGCCTTTTTTGTATGTGCAGTCGCAAATTGCGCAGATCTATATAGTAAGGCGCTTTGCAATCAGTTCATGCAAAACAAAAGAAAGTTCGCGATTTAATTAAGAAATCT
>JAZUEA010000474.1:0-3715 GCA_045639945.1 Myxococcota bacterium | reverse complement strand
ATCCGATGGAGAACCCCGTTGGCTTTAAACAAAAAAAAGATCCTCGAGGTTGTTGGGCTTTGCATCCTAACATCCTCGGCTCTTGGTAGTTATGAAGTTGCGCGTCCAGCCGCGGAATCTCTGTTTTTGTCAACTTATGGCAGAGACATGCTTCCGTGGGCCTGGCTTGGCGTTGCAGCGTTCGCAGCGTTGGTGGTTTCCATTTACAACCGCTTTTCAAGCTGGGTGCCACTGACCAAGCTTTTCGTTGTAAGTTCGGCGATTTCCGCTGGTATGTTGGTCGCTTTGCAATTTTTGGTGCGCGCCAATGTCGGTTGGGCACCGTTTGCAATGTACCTTTGGAAAGACGTTTACGTCGTTGTGCTGGTTGAGATTTTCTGGAGCTTCGCAAACCTTGTTTATCCAGTAAAATCCGCACGTTGGCTTTACGGCTTGTTCTGCGCATGCGGCTCTTTGGGCTCGGCGCTCTGTACGCGACTCTTCCGCTGGTATGTGGTTACAAACAGCACGGCTGACTACGATGCCACGCTCGATGGCATGTGGCTTGTGGTGCCGCTGTTGGTTTTGTCCTGCTTGTCGGTTGCCTTTGTATCGATGAGCAAGGGCGAGGAATTGTCCGATTCCATCAAGCGTGAGCTGGAAAATGCAGCGCTGCGCAAGCAAACAGCGACCAAGAGCGACGGCTTATGGCAGGGCATCGGCGTTTTGCGAAAAAGCTCTTATTTGACGCTGATTTTGGTGCTTGTGATTGTGATGCAGTTGGTTTCGGTGTTGGTCGATTACCGCTTCAACGGTTTGGTCGAATCGGAATTCTCACTTGAAACTGATAGAACTGTAATGATTTCAACGGTTTATGAGTATATCGCTTATGGCGCACTCATCATGCAAGTTTTGAGCGGTGTGATTTTGCGTTTCTTGGGCGTGACCAAGACGTTGATTTTCATTCCGCTTCTTACCTGCGCCACAGTGCTCGCGTTGGCGATCAACCCCGTCTTCATCTTTGGTGCTGTCGCCAAGGTTGTGGGTAAGGTTTTGGACTACTCACTTTCTCGTACCAGCAAAGAAATGATTTATATTCCGCTGACTTACGAGGAAAAGACTCAGGGCAAAGCCATCGTCGACATTTTGGGTTATCGCGTCGCTAAAGGCTTGGGGTCCGTTCTTTTGATCGGATTGATTGCTTTTGACCTCTCGCAAAACTCGTCGTGGATCGCGATCGGACTTTTGATGGTTTGGATCGTAATCGCCATCATTTTGGCCAGTCGTTACCGCACCGCTCAGCGCGCTTTCAATCACGCAACGCGTGCACCGAAGTCTGCAGATCGTGAAACCTGATTTCAGAATTCTGAAATGAAATCAAAGCCCTGAGCGATTTGCTCGGGGCTTTTTTTTGCGTGAAGGTGTTTGTGGGCGAGTCGAAAGGATGTCTTAAAGATTTGGGCGAGGAGATTTGAGGCCTTCGGAGCGTTTCCAGAATCCCCAGTACGGCGGCTGCATGTCGGGCACTTTCACGGTTTCCCAAGTGTAGCCATGTCGCTGAAGCGAGCCGCTCGGAGCGGGCACCTTCTCACTGATGATTGGGTGGTAGATGAGGTAGTCGATTTTTTGATCCATTAAATAACTGAATGGAGCGGCTTTGGTGTGGCCGGGGCGATTGCCGTGCGGTTCTACGTTGTGGGCAATCCAAATGTCATTTAATCCAAGAATATCAAGGGTGTAGCGCTTTGCGTAAAACGGAATCGCGCCTGCGGCACTGGTGGCGAGTCGAGCGTTGGGTGATGCCGTTTGGTCGATGTGCTTGCCAATTGCGCTGCATTGATCCGCAAACATTTGAAGCCAGCCAATCGAATCTACGCCGCCCTTGCTGCCGATTTTCATGTTTTGACGAGCAACGTTTACGTTGAAACAGATGAGTCCAGCGAGTGAGATACCAAAAATAACAATGCCCAGCTTGGGTTTAGAAGGCCAGTGCTTGGCCATGAATTTCAAAAATCCAAAAATGCCGCCGGCTGCCAAAAGAGTGATGCCCGGCATCAGTGGCACGTAGAATCGGTGAAGCGCCATGAAATCGCCGCCTACGCGAATGACGTGGACCATGAGCGCGACGATGTAAATCGCCATGAGTGAGAGCAAACCAAGATCGAATTTGCGGCGCTCGAATCGTCGAAACCATAGTAAAAACGGGAACAAATAGAGCATTTGCTCCAAAATCCAGTTGCCGGTGTAGATGAGGCCTTTCTTCCAAAATGCCGGCGCTCCGGTTTTAACGTAGTAGGTGTTCGGGAACGGCCAGCCGTAGTAGCAGTAACGCCAAATTTGGTACGGCACGTAGAGAATCGCGAACGAAAATCCCCAGAACCAATCGAGTTTTCGAGGTGCGCGCTTTTCAACGAACACGAGTTCGAGCAATCGGTGAAGGCCGGTCAAACCAAAAAGAAATAGGCCTTCTGGGCGAGTGAGCGCGGCCAAACCAAACCAAATGCCGCTGGTGGGAAATCGCCGATCAGGATCGCGGCGCTCGAGCAAGTAGCGCGTGAAACCGCAAGTGACGGTGAATGTGAAAAGTGCGCTTTCAAGGCCGCCGGTGGACCAGCACGCAAAACTTGGGCAAAGCGCCAAGAGGAATGGTGCGAGAAAACTTCTGAACCCGCCGTCGCGTTTTTGCTCAAAATGCCAAAGCGCAAAGAGGGTGCCAAACGAGAAACAAACACCTAAAAACTTGGACCAAAAAACAGGATCACCGTTTAATTTCAATACGATAGCGATGATGATGGTCCACAAAAAATTGGTGTAACCTTCAACGCGTTCACCCAAGTTGTAGGTCAGCTCGCCGTGTTCTGCGAGATTCTGTGAGTAGCGAAAAGAGATGAAACCGTCGTCGTTGATGAAGTTGTATTGACAGACATGAGCAATGAATATGCCCGAAATAATTAAGAAATATAGCCAATAGAACTTTGCTTGACTGTTCTTGGTTGGTTGGGAAATCTCTTGATTCATTTTTCGCCTCAGAAAATAACGCCGGCGGGATACACTGAACGGCGAATATCGTCGAATGATTTTAAGGTGGCGGTGAGCCACGACTTGGAACGAGTTTGAAAGTCTACGGTCTCTTTAATGGCTTAAAGCCAAATCAGCGGTATCGTTTGGAACTTTTGTCTGGGCGTAAAGTACCGCGAAATATGCTGATTTCGTCGTCTCTTGCAATTTCATTGGCAGAGATCTCAGCGGAACTTGGTCGACAGATTGGACTTTTGATCGACCGTAATGGCCGCGTGGAACAGGTCTTGGTCGGCGACGCGAATCAGATTTTCATTCCCGATTTGGGTCGAGCGCGCGCTGGTCGTGGTCGTTTGCGTGGCGTGCGTTTGGTTCACACGCACCTTTCGGATGCGCCGCTCAATGACGAAGACTACACCGACTTGGTGCGGTTGCGCCTGGATTTGATCGCGGTGATCAACGTAAGTGCTGAAGGTCGGCCGCTGCGCATGTCGTTCTCGCATGTGTTGCCGTCGGGCTCTGACGTGATGGCCTCTGAACCGCAGGTCACAACGGTTTACGACGAATCGTTCGACTTTTCGGAATTTATTGCGGAATTAGAAGCTGACTTCAGCAAAAACACGCTTGGCGCGATTGAAACGGAAGGTCAAAAACGCGCCTTGGCGGTGCATGTTTCGTTGGATAGTCGCGAGGATGCGCGCGCAGCGCTTCGAGAACT
>JAZUEA010000473.1:0-1705 GCA_045639945.1 Myxococcota bacterium | reverse complement strand
CTGAGCGTCCTGCTGACCGTTACGCTCCCAAACAGCGGTTGAAAGTTCTGGATCATCCCAATTTAAATCAGGATTTTGAACCTGGAATCCTGCATCTGCCGCTTGGTTGCCAGCCTCAGGAATGTGCGCTTGCGCATAATCTCTAAATTCCGCGTTGCGTCGCTGATCAGCGTGGTACTCTTTTTGGAACACCTGACGCATGTACGCCGAGAGATCTTTGCGCGCGTAAAAGCACCCGGATTGATAAAGAAATCTCTGCAAATCCTCGCCGAATTCAGCCGCAGTCTGGTAGCGATCTTCGGGATTTCTTGCGAGACCTTTCATGACAATCCGCTCAAGCTCTTCTGGAATATTTCCATTGAGCTGGCGCGGTTTAGGAATATCGACGTTTCGAACTTTTTCGAGCGTTGAAAAATCAGTGGCGCCTTGGAAGCAGCGCTCCAACGTCAAAAGTTCGTACAAAACAACGGCCAACGAAAAGAGATCCGAACGGCGATCGATGGGACGACCACGAACCTGTTCGGGACTCATGTAGCCGAATTTTCCTTTTAAAACGCCGGCTTGCGTTTGCTGCGCACGTCCCGTCGCTTTCGCGATACCGAAATCGATGAGCTTCGTTTCGCCGTCGTAACTCAAAATGATGTTTTGCGGCGAAATATCGCGGTGAATCAAATTAAGCGGTTCGTGGCGATCGTTGCACTTGGAATGCGCATATTCGAGCGCTTCGCAGACCTCTTTGACCACGTGGCAACACATCGCAATATCAAGCGATTCGTGCCGTTTGCGCGCCCGATCCCAAACTGCGCGAAGATCTTTGCCAGACACGAACTCCATCGCGATGAAGTACGAGCCCTCTGCATTTCCAAGATCAAAAATCTGGCTGATGTTCGCGTGGCGCAGCTGAACCGCAATCTTCGCCTCGTCGATAAACATCGAGACGAATTCTTGATCCTGAGCGATATCGGGAAGAACGCGTTTCAGAGCAACCTGGCGTTCAAATCCCTCTACACCATATGAAACTGCTTTAAATACCTCAGCCATACCGCCAACGGCGATACGCTCAACAAGGTAATAGTTTCCGAATTTTGTAGGTTCTCGCACCAGCTCATCCCTCGCGCGCACGCAAGCCTGAGATCATTGCAAACAGTTCACCATAGGCGAGCTTAATCGCAACGTCAAACAAATCGCAGCAAAGAGCAGATTATTACTCGGTCAAGGCACGCGCAGGCTCTTGTCGAGCTGCGGCATTTGCAGGGAAAAACGCTCCAATAATGCAGAAGAACCACGCAATTCCGAGAGCACAGGCCCAAAGCCAAGTGGGGAAAGCAAAGAAAGTATCCGGTTTATAAGGGAATTCAGGCAAATGCGTAGCGATATAATCCGCCAAAACAGAAGCGCCATATCCTACGAGCGCACCCAACATTCCACCAAACATGGCAATTACAGATGCTTCACCCAAGAAAATCAGGCGCACATCGTTGCGAGATGCACCCACCGCACGCAAAACGCCAATTTCGCGACGGCGCTGATAGATGAGCATGAAAAACAGCTGACAAATGTTGATGGCAGCAATCGCGACAATCACGAAACTCACGAGCGCGAAAATGCTTTCGACCGTTTTAATAATATCGGCGGCGGTTTCCGCGTTTTCTGTGCTTTCGGCCAAGTCAAAGCCCATATCGCGCACGGACTGCACAATCTGCGG
>JAZUEA010000472.1:0-1685 GCA_045639945.1 Myxococcota bacterium | reverse complement strand
CAAAAACAAAGAACAAGTCGAGCTTGCGGTTGCAGAATTGAAAAATGCGCTCTCTGACTACCTGGTTCACTACACCGAACCCGTAAAATAACATCTGAAATGTTCAGGATGTTATTTTTCCAGGCGTAGACTGAATGAGGTTAAGCTTGAAGGCCAAACCATTCGTGATTCTCACCTGCTCTGCGCTGCTGCTCAAGCGATTTCCCTAGGCACATCTATTTCAGATTTAGCGTAAATTGTGCAAGCACACCTCATTTTGTCGGAAGTGCTGCAAACTGCTCACGAAATCTTTAGGCAACGAATCACGAGACTATATTTATATGGTGAAATCTAAAAGAGGAACGAAGCCGGTAAGCCTTCGAAATTAGGAGAGAAATAGCATTGCCAAGCCTGCACTCAAAAGTGCAGCTCCCACGCCACCCAACACAAGATAACCCATCCCGCTCTTTGAACGATGAATCGCTGCGCGGGCAAAATTACCAAGTTCAATCGACTGACGACGCACAACCGACAATTGCTGAGAAACAGAATTTGCCGTTTTCTCTGCCATTGGCGGCATCGCGTGTGGTGGCATCGCAATTGGCATTGCTTCCACCTGCATCGATGAAAGCGCTTCTACAACCTCTGCTGCGTCGGTAGCAGGAGTCGTTGATTTAATGGGCGATTGCAATTGCTCAGGCGCCGCAGCTGGGTGAGCCTGCATGTTTTGAGTCGACGCCGCCATACTTTGAGCTTGGCGAGCAATGTCGACCGCGCCATACGATAATGTATCGGTAATATGCCGCTTTTCTGTTTCAGGAGCTGGCGTTGAACCCACTGTGATGTTGTCGTAAAGCCCGGAAGACGGTTCAAGGTGAGGCTGATTGGCTGTTTCTGTCGCGCCAGATGCAGGAATAAAGATCTGCTGGTTCAAACCTTCGAGCACATTCGCCAGCTTTTGCAGGCGCTCTTCCAAAGACAGTGGCTTGAAGTTGGCCAATTGTTCCTGAACGGAAGCGTTGACCTGACGCTGTTTGGCCGTTTCTACCGCGGGTGCCGGCGTGCAGTATTGCTTCAGCAAATCGGCGAGCGAGTAGTTTGCAACCGACAATCTGTGCGAGAACAAATAGTCGGTTAGCGCACGACCCATCTCTTCGGCTGTTTGGAAACGGTCTTTTGGATCACGCGTAAGCGAGTGCTGCACAATCGCGTCGAGCTCAGCATCAACCGCAGGGTTGATCGTGCGCAAACTCGGCACATTCGCCTGGCGAATCATGTTCACAGTCTCGCGATCGGACGCGCCATCAAACAGACGACGACCTGCGAGCATCTCCCAGAGCACAGCGCCCAGCGCAAAAATGTCAGTACGCGGATCAACCGGTCGCCCGTAAGCAACTTCAGGACTCAAATAACTGAATTTGCCCTTCACCACGCCTTGATCAGTGTTGAAATGCTGAATATCGGTTTTTGCCAAACCGAAATCGATCAGCTTCACTTCACCTTCGCGCGTGATGATGATGTTCGGCGGGCTGATGTCGCGGTGCACAATGTGCAACGGACGACCTTCCAAGTCGCAGCGGTTGTGTGCGTGGCTCAAACCTTTGCAAACTTCCGCTGCTATGAATACCGCGATGCGAACATCTAAGAATTTTCCTGCTTTTGAAGTGTTTTCAAGCAGTCTCTTCAGGTTGGGACCGTCCAACCAC
>JAZUEA010000471.1:0-6103 GCA_045639945.1 Myxococcota bacterium | reverse complement strand
GTTCTTGAACTCAGCGACATAGCGCATGTCGTCTTCGTCAGCGATGTGGCTCAACAAGATAGAGTAGTGATCCATAACAACCTCCTTTTGGTGCGCCCACATGGTGCCACAGATCGAGCGCATTGCTTTATTTAATTTTAAAGCGGCAAAAAGATTTTTTGAACGTTTGAACTAGAAAATTAAAACATAAAGAAATCAAATGGTTACGAGTCTGACTTGCGAGATTTAAAAATCCTCGCAATTGTGCCGCACTTTTAAGCGTGAGCGAAAAGGAGTCGTGATGCGCTCTTGGTTGCTTTTCGGTGCTTTAGCACTTTGTGTATCCGCGTTCGTTGGCTGTGATGACGACGATGATTCTGGTTCAACGATCGCTGCAGATAGCGGTGCGCAAGGTGGTTCGGGTGGTTCTGGAGAAGCAGGTTCGGGTGGTTCTGGAGAAGCGGGTTCGGGTGGTCAAGGTGGCGTTGAGTTAGATGCTGGTACAGGCGGCGTTGACGCTGATTCCGGCGTTGGTGGCAGCGGTGGACTCACTGATGGCGACGAAGATGCAGCCGTTGGTGGCAGCGGTGGTGGCGGCGTTGGCGGCAGCGGTGGCTCCGATTCTTCGGATGTTTGCGATGATTTCCTCGCTCCGTTGGATGGCGGTGTTTGTGACGAAATTCCAGGCAACGTGATCAGCAACAACACGTTTTCTGCGTGGGACAACGACTTACCGCGATTCTTCATGGGCGATGAAAGCAACATCTCCTCTGATAACGTGGTTCGCGCCAACTCTGGTTTGTGCAGCGCGCCGGCGGTTCAGCTGATTAACGAAGGCGAATCGCACAAGCGTTTCACCACCGAAGGCATGAATCTTGCGGCGGGTCGCTACTACTTGCGGTACTACGCGAGCGGCACAGGTGAAATCCGCACGGCGGCGTCGCTCAACCACGATTACACTAACTATTCGGCGTACAACTCAATCGACGACGATTGCTGGAAGCGCATCGAGTGGAATTTCCGCTTAGAAAATCCGACCGACAACGTTCAAGTCGTTTTCTCGTTACGCAACACCAGCGGCAAGCACTTGCTGCTCGATGACATTTCGCTGGTTCGCCAGTCTGAGGCGTGCGATTCGCTTTCGTGCAACGAATGGGAACGCTGCGACAACAACCAAGCGGCTTGCGTGCCTTTGATCGATCGCTGCAATTCCGCAAGCAATTGTCGCGACTGGGAAGATTGCAACGCAAACCACGAATGTGTAGTAAATTCGGGACGTTGCAATAATCACGCGGATTGCAACCAAGTTGGTCTTCGCTGCGATACTTCAACGCACGAGTGTGTAAGCGGCGACGCGTGCGAAGGCGTTTCGTGCAGCACTTGGCAGACTTGCAACTCGCAAAATGGTCGCTGCGAATTGACCGAAGGCATGTGTCACACCACCGCGGACTGCCTTGGCGCTCTGCCGGCGTGCGCAGCTGATTTCCACTGCAAACCTGCAACGGATGAATCCAATGTGGTGCCAAATGGCGGCTTTGAGGATTGGGATTACTTCGATGTCGATTACTACCCGTCCGAAAGTGGCCACTACTTGCCTGAAGAATGGTACGGCACGTATTTCGAAACGGATCCTGAGCGCTTTGCAACGGAGTTAAGTCCGGAATTCATTCAGATGACGCCGGATGCTCGCAGCGGTGAGGCAGCGCTTCGCTTGACCGCAAGTAAGATTCCGTCCGACCGCTTCACCAGCGAAGGTTTTGATGTGCCTGCGGGTAGTTATACGTGCGCCTACTACGCTCGCGGTGTGGGCAGCGTGCGCATTCACGTGTACAGCAGCGGCGGTGAAATGCCCGGCGGTGCCACGTTCACCGAGATCAATTCGCCCACCGATTGGGTTCGAATTCCCTTTGCAATCGATGGCAATGTGCGTGCGACGCGTTTGATCTTCTACTCGAACAAGACCAGCGGTCCCGGCATCGACATCGACGACGTGGTTTGCACGCGTAATCCGGTCGAAAGCAAAACCGAAACCAAGTAAGAATCACCAGCCTGCACGTGCGCCTTGCGCATCCCGCCTTGCATAGCGAAAATTCGCCCCCGTTGATTTAAGGGGGCGTGATGACCGCGTTACGGATCGACCATCTCACCAAAACTTTTGACGTTGGCTTTTTGGGTGGCCTACCTGGCATTGGCCGCTTGGTTTCGCGCATGCAAGTGAAAGGCATTGCTCGCCGAGTTGAAGCCGTCAAAGGTTTGTCGTTTGAAGTGCAAGATGGCGAAATCTTTGGCTTTCTTGGTCCAAATGGAGCAGGGAAGACCACGACAATTAAAATGTTGATGGGTTTGATTCGACCCACTTCTGGTACGGGAACGTTGCTGGGCGCGCCGCTTGGTCACCGCGATGCTCGGGCAAAACTCGGATTCTTGCCGGAACATCCGTATTTTTACGAATATCTTAACCCTCGAGAATTCTTGGATTTTTACGGTCGACTGTTTGGATTGCCCGCCGATGTTCGTCGCAAGCGCAGCGATGAATTGATTGAGCGAGTTGGTCTTTCTCACGCCGCGAACCGACCGCTTCGGAAATTCTCCAAAGGCATGACGCAGCGCATGGGAATTGCGCAGGCGCTCATCAACGATCCCGATTTGGTCGTGTTGGATGAGCCCATGTCTGGCTTGGATCCGATGGGCCGAAAAGATGTGAGAGATATTATTCTCGAGCTCAAAGCTGCGGGAAAAACAGTGTTTTTCTCAAGCCATATTTTGCAAGACGTGGAGATGATCTGCGATCGTGTTGCGATTGTGATCGGCGGAAAACTGCGCAGCATCGGGCCGCTGACTACGCTTTTGGAGTCACCGGAAGACCGCATCGAAGTTGTGGTGCTCGATTTGTCTGAAGATGCTGTGTCAAAATTGAGCGAACGTGCGGTTTCTACTCAGGTTTTGTCACGAGGCATCAGCTTTTCGCTTGCGCTGGCCAACGAAGTCGATGCGTTTTTGGACGCTGCACACCAACTGGGCGGTCGCATTCAAAGTGTGGTGCCGCAGCATCGTTCGCTTGAGGATTTGTTCGTCGCTGAAGCGAGGAGGGAGGCCTGATGGGCAAGCTCTACGCCATTGCGCTCAATACGTTCCGCGAAGCTATCCGCAATCGTGTTTTTGCCACGCTCATTCTTTTTGCCATCGCGCTTTTGCTTTTGACGTTGGCGGTGAGCTCGGCCTCGCTTCACGAAGAAATTCGACTCATGAAAGACGTTGGTCTTTTCTTCGTGTCGATTTTCTCAGTGATTATCGCGGTCTTCATCGGCACGAGTTTGGTTTACAAAGAAATCGAGCGCAAAACGATTTACACCATCGCACCGAAACCTGTGTATCGATTCCAGATTTTAATCGGAAAATATCTGGGACTTGCAGTCACCATTGCGATTCAGCTGGCGTTTATGGGCGCAGTGCTTGCGCTCAATTTCTTTTGGTTGGATGCGCACTTCGGCATCGAAATGATCGAAGCGCTGTGGCTCATCTACGTTGAAGTTTTGATCGTGATGTCTGTCGCGATTGTGTTTTCGAGCTTTTCTACGCCGTTTTTGTCAGGCTTGCTTACGGTTGGTGTTTTTATTGTAGGTCGATTTGTGGATCAGTTGTTGACGCTGCAACTCGTGCGCCTAGAAGAACAAACGCCATTTACGCAAGGCATTCAATCAATCATCCGACTCATCGCGCGCATCACTCCTGACCTTTCTCTCTACGACGTTACGCCGCAAGTGGTTTACGCCGAAACGATTCCGTGGTCGTTTGTGGGACATGCCACGCTTTACGGTTTCTGTTACGCCGGTCTCGCGCTGGTTATCGCTTCATTTCTTTTTAGTCGTCGAGATTTTGTCTAATGCGCCGCGTTCTTTTGGCTTTTGTTTTGGCTGTGTTCGTTTTGTGCGCCACGGCTTATGTTCGCGCTTTCTTGCGTTCAAATGAATTTTTGGAATCTGCGCAAGCCTTTGAAAATCAAGGAAAAATCGAAGAAGCCTTAAGCGATTACCAAATTGCAATGCGCGCGTATGTGCCTTTTGCGTCTGCACCCAAAGAGGCTGCGTTGGCGTTGCAGCGACTGAACACGCTTGAATCGCTTAATCGTTTGAGAGGCGGAATTCTTGCAACGCGCAGTTTTTATTCACCTTTTGGAGAAATGCTGCCGGCGACGAATCAAAAAATCGCTGAATTGATGGCCGATGAAACCTTGGCGACGAACGCGTCAGAGGTCATTCGCGGTCGAAGTCGCGAAAAGTTGATTTCAAACTACCTCGCTTTCTTGCAATTGGATCAAGTGCCGTCTCCATGGTGGTCGCTTGTTTTAATTGGGGGACTCCTTGGGTGGATGGCGAGCGTTCTTCTCTTTATTTTCCGCGGGCTTACAAAAGAAGGCGGTTTGAATAAACGGCCCGCAATTGTTTTTGCGGTTTGCGCCATGTTGTCATTTGGTGTGTGGTTATTAGGACTTTGGAAGGCGTGAGCTAAAAGGTAGGAAGTTCGCGGTTTTTAAAGAGAATCAGGCTTCCGCCTTGAGCATTTCTTCAACCCACGGACGAATCTGAGCGGCATCCACGTCGCTCTTGTGGGCTTTCATCACGGCACCCAAAACGCGACCCACGTTGGCCTTGCTCGCGCCGCCCAAACCGGTGATGGCTTCGCCGATCCAAACGCGAACGGTGGCTTCATCGGCCTTGGCAGGCAAGAACTGAACAATTGCCTGCAATTCCCATTCGATTTGATCGATGTGCTCTTGGGCTTTTTCGCCGATTTCGCGGTAGGTTTCTAAGGCCTTGCGCTGGCTCTTGGCGTAGCTCTCAACCACATCAACCCAAAGTGCTTCGTTGACTTCGCCGTTGAAGCCCTTGGCGGTGGTGCGTTCCTGCATTCTGGATTTCAGCATGCGCACAAGGCTCATCATGCGTTGATCTTTGGCGCGCATCGCGTCTTTGAGAGCTTGGTTCAGTTGATCGCCCAATCCCATGGGAAACTCCTTTGTGTGAAATGCCCAAGTCTTCTAAGCAAAAAGCAGTCATTAATCCATATCTTTAAGGTCGATGGCGATGTTCTCGCCCAGTTCGGCCGTCAGATAATCTTTGAGTCGTTTTTTGATGCGAGATTCGAGCTGCCGAATGCGTTCGCGCGAAACGTTGAATCGATCACCTAAAACTGCCAGTGCAATCGGCTCTTCGGCGATCAAGCGTTCTTCCCAAATAATGCGATCGCGTTCGTCTTCCAAGCTTTCTCCGAACGCTCTCATTTTTTCGTCGACCTGCGTCATCAAATCCGCTTGAGCAACTTCGTTTTCAACCGACGGTGAGTTAGACGGCAAAACCTCACTCAGCGATCGACCACTTTCGTCATTACCCGCTCGTGGGCCGGTGAGTGAAAGGGTGGGCAAACGCATTGAAGTGGCGGCAACCACTTCTTCTTCGGAAACTTCGAGTTGTTCGGCGAGCAACTTAGGTGTGGCTTCACCCAGATTTTGAAGTAAGTATTGACGTGCTTTTTCGAGCTGAAAGAACAACTTACGGCCTGCTCGTGTGTTGGCGAAAGAAACGAGCCGAAAGTTTTTCAAAATAAACTGCAAGATCAGCGCGCGAATCCAGTAACGCGCGAAACTCGAAAACTTAACACCGCGCTCTGGATTAAACCGCTTAACCGCTTCTGCCAAACCAATGTTGCCCTCTTGAATGAGGTCCATCACATTGACCCACGCTCGGCGATACTCAAGCGCGATTTTTACGACCAGACGGAGATTTCCGGTCACTAATTTTCGCGCCGCGATTTTGCTTCCTTTGGTGCGATATTCGTTTGCGTACTGAACTTCTTCTTCACGCGTTAAAAGCGGAAACCGCCTAATTTCAGAGAGATACAGGCTGAATCCATCCGCTCGAAGCAGTTCGTCACCTTTGAGAGTGGCATTGAGCTCATCCGGGCGAAGGTCGTCTTCTTCAAATTCTTCAGAGGGTAGTGTTTCAGCCAGCTCTTCGGCCAATTCCTCAGCAAATTCTTCTGAGGAATCTTGAACTTGGTTGGCCTTTTGGAGCGACTGTTTCTGTTCGTCTTCGGTCACGTTGAACCTCTCGCCAGACATGAAACA
>JAZUEA010000470.1:0-6534 GCA_045639945.1 Myxococcota bacterium | reverse complement strand
AACGGACGGCGTGCAGGCGCGGTTCACTTCCAAGTTGTAGGGATCGTTGTCGTCGATCCACTCGCGCTTGGTCATGTTGTCGAAGCTGATCACCGGCGAGTTGTCGAATCCGAAGCGGAAAATCCCCAGTCGATCGCCTTTGCGAACGAGCGCGCGGGCCTCTGGGTATTCCCAAGAGCTGCCACGCGTCGGCTCGGACAGCCACATGTTGTTCACGTCCATGACGGTGATTTGGAACGCGCCCATTCGCGGATCGCCCACGCGGATGTTTTCACCCATGAACACGCGCGCGCCGTCCACACTTTGGAAGCGCATGTAGTCGCTTGGACCGTTGCGCATGGCCACATACGACGTGGAAGCTTCGCCACCAAACAGCGGTCGAACGCTCATGTTGTACGAGCCGATTGAGCTTGTGACCTTGGTGTCGTGCGTGATGAGCGCGTTTTCGCCGTCGCCGATGAACTTACCGTTGGCGATGACGCACGGGAAGTTGCCGAGTGCGAGGCCGTCGGTGTCCAAGTACACGCACTGACCTGCATCGGAGTTGCGGAAGATCACACCGGCCGAGATGCCGATGGCGTCGTCGGGCATGGGAATGTTGCCGTCGTCCACGATGAGCGGTCGCAGCGTGGTTTGCGTGTCGTCCGGGCCAATGAGCTGCCAAGCAAGCGTGCCATCTGCGGTTTGAGCGATCACGATGAGTTTGTCGTGTGCCTGCGCAATGACCGGTTCGCCATAAAGGTCGAGCACGAGTTCAGCGCTGTCCGGAACGTCCGCTTGGTAAACGTGAATTTGGTGACCTTCCGCGCCGGCCGCCACAAACGGAATGCCGTTGACGGTGAGCGAGCGAATGCGGCTGGGTTCAAAGTCGAGCTCGCCCACCACTTCAGGATCGCCGAGCCAGCGGAAGGAGGCATCGTTGATGCGCTTCATGACCGCCGCGCCGTTCCACCACATTAAGTAGGTGTTGCCTTCAACAGTGCAGGCCGTGGTTTGCTCGTAAGTGGGCATGTAAGCGCGATCGCCGGGAATGCCGCCTGCGTCTTCTACAACGCTTGCGTCTTCCTCGAGTACTTCGCTGTCCAAATCCAAGCTGGCATCTTCAATGATAACGCTGCTGTCGGGAATGGCGGCATCGACAACTTGAACGTTTGCATCAGGCTTGGGAGCAACGCTCGCATCGCCAGAGATAAAAGTCGAAGTGCCACCGCCGTCATCGCAGGCGACGCAGAAGAGCGCTACTAAAAAGAGTAAGGATCGTCGCATGGGTACTCCAATCGTGTAAAAGCGCGCCATGCTACCAAAATTGAGTTCTATTGGGGAGATTTGCTGAGAGCGGGCTTCAGGCAAAATGACCTGAAAGAAAGGTTATTTTGCGGACTTTTGTGCGCGAGATTGTCGAGCAGAAAACCAGAGCCAGGCGATGACACCAAAAAACGCCGCAAAGCCAAGTGTGACCAACTGCGTGGCAAGGCCGGTGAAAATCGCGTCGTCTTTAACAAGGCCCACTGCCACAAACGCGAGCGTCCAGGCTGTTTCGTGCGGACCAATTGTGCCCACGCTCAAAATTGGAAGTCCGCCAGCCACGTGTGCCACGCTCGCGCCGATTAAGATTTGCGCCAAGCTTGGGAACACGCCAAACGCCGCCATGATGGAATAAAACGTTGCGGCTTGAAGCCCAATCACCGACGCCGATCCAACGAGCAGCGCCACAAGCCGACCTGTGGACAATTTCTCGTTCGACGCTTCATCCACTTGGCGAATCATTTTTTGCAAAAAACGAATCAGCCCGGAATTTGGGAGTTTTTCGCAAATCGCGCGACCCACTCGAGCGGCAAATCGAAGAAGCGGCCGAAACGCCACGAGCGCCGCAGTCATGACCACCAAAACCGCCGAAAGCGTGTAGGTCATGTTGCCCAAATCAAAGTGAAGAAGCGTGCCAGCGAGCACACAAAGCGCTGCCAGCCAAAACTCAACCATGCGAACGAGCAAAAGCTGACAAAGCGTTTTTCCTGGAATTTCGCCGCTTTGCAAATGAAGCAAGTACGGCAAACTCAGCTCGCCCAGTCGAAGCGGCGTTACGCGATTGATGAAATTCTGAAGCGCCGTGGCCAGCCCAACTTGAACCGGCGTTGATCGATCGGTCAGCGCAAAGAATCGCAGCGTTCTCGACAAAAGCACGCCAAACGACGCCGCCGCCGCCGCAAACAGCCAATTGATGTTGAGCTGATCCAACCGAGCGAGCGCCGCGCCGGAATCCATGCGCGACAAAACCAGCGCGAGCAACCCCGCTGAAATCGCGAGGCCAAGCACAATTTTGAAAATGGTTTTTCCGCGACTTTTGGCGGAACTCTTTGGTTTTTCAGAGATTTGCTCAGAAATTTGTTCTGAAAGGGAATTCGAACTCTCGTTTGAGTTCGGCGTGCTGTCGTTCATGAGGTTCCAAGGTGGGCGTTAGGCGTTTTGGTTGGGCGTGTTTGATTTTTGGTTGTCGTACGCGTCCGGGTCGTAAATCACGGTTGGAAGTCGCACCGGCTGTTCCAGTGTTGGCGGTTTAATGTTGAGCGTGTTGCCGGCTTTGAGCATTTCAATGGCGCCCATCGTGTCATCTTCTGGATCGTCCGCTTGCTGGCCCAAAAGTGCGAGCGACGAAGACGGCGGAATGAGCGAAATCGGAGCGACAGCCGGTGCCGCCGTGCACGCTTTGTTGGCCACGAAACGACGCACTGCATACGACCGCTTGCCTTGCGCTTCGTGGTAGGTGCGGCACATCAAATCGCCCAAAAGACCAAACGAAACCAGCTTCACGCCAACCAAAATCAGCAAAACGCCCAGCAAAAGCGCCGGACGGTCTGCCAACTGTTCGTTCCAAATCAGCTTTTGCAGAGTCAGCCAAAGGCAAAGCAGAACACCGAGAGCGCCGGAAATCATGCCGCCCAAACCAAAAATCTGCATTGGACGAACTTGGTACGACTGCATGAAGCGAACGACGCAAAGGTCCAAAATCACTCGTGTTGTGCGGCCGATGCCGTACTTGGTCTTGCCAAATGCGCGGGCGCGGTGATTCACCGGCATTTCTTTGATGCGGGCGCCAACAAAGCTCGCAAGCGCCGGGATGAATCGGTGCATTTCGCCGTAAAGCCGCAATTCCTTAGCGATTTCGCGGCGCATGACTTTCAGCGAGCAACCGTAATCGTGCAGGCGAACTTTTGTGACGCGAGAAATCAATGCATTCGCAATCATGGAAGGCAAACGGCGATTGATAAACGTGTCTTTTCGGTCTTTTCGCCAGCCTGCGATCATGTCGTAGCCTTGGTCGAGTTCTTTCAGCATGCGCGGAATGTCAGCGGGATCGTTCTGCAAATCGCCGTCCATGAGCGCCACGTTGTCGCCCTGAGCGAAATCCAACCCTGCCTGCATTGCGGCTGTTTGACCAAAATTCCTACGAAAAACGACGACTTTCAGCCGCGGATCGGTCAGCGTCATCTGTTCCAGACGCCGTGCCGTGCTGTCGCGAGAGCCGTCGTCCACGCAAATGACCTCGTAATTGAGGCCGGTTGGATCCAACGCCCCATGAATTTGCGCGAGCAACGGCTCAACGCTCTCTTCTTCATTAAAAACAGGAATGACGAGGGAAAGGTCCACGTAAGCCTCCAATGAAAGGCGCGCATTTTATAGCGTTTTGCCTGTCCTCGCGAGGGTTTTAAGGTAAAGCCAAGAATATGACCGTGCAGCTTTTGGGCCTATTTTAAAACCAGAGACATTTGATTGATCAGATTAGGATTCAAGCCGTCGACTGAAACGAAAGCTTGTTTTCATTTTTAATAGAGCATTCGTTTGAAACGAAAGTCTGTTTCTGTTTGGAATAGAGTATTCAACAGAACCGAAAGCTTGTTTCTATTTTAGATCAGGCTTTCGTTTGAGGTTGAGGCGCTTTTAAAAATAAGATCAAAGCATCGTTTCCGATCAGGACGGTGTTTTAATTTGGGAACTCAAAAATCCTGTGAGCAGACATTCTGTTTCATTTGGAATGACACAAAATTGAATCAGCAGACAGCTTTTATAAATTGGAAAAAGGCGATTGAATCAGTCGGAAAGAACAGAACGGTGGGATTTATGCAAGCGTTTGGGATCAACCCACTAATCCAGCTTTTAACATGCGCTGGATCGCAACTGCACTGTTGAAATAACCGTGAGGACACGTCTCAAGCAGTTCTTGCAGCGTGCGCTGACCGTCTACAAGGTCAAATAACGCGTCTTCAACAGCATCCAAATTGATAGGCTTTTCGTTTATCAGTCGGTGGATTGTGATCGATTTTTCAGGAAGGCGCGCCAGCGCATGTTGCATTTCATCTTTTCGGCGCAAGCCTTCGAGCAAGCTATGTTGAATCGGTAACCCTGCGTGCGTAGGGATCGATTCGATGTCATAGCTCGCCAACGTAAATTCGCCTTCAGTGACCAGAACCATGGAATACAAAATTTCTTGGATCTGTTGTTCGATCAGTTTGTGAAGGCTTAGCGCATCAAGAAGGCCCCTTTCGATCAGGATATTGCCTATCTTTTTTCCGCCGCCAACCTCTGCGAGCGCGTCGTTGAGCTGCTGACGATTGATCATGCCATTTCGCAGCATGATATTGCCTAACCGATCTTCCGGCAGATTGCTGGATGCGGCGTGGATGAGACCGTCTTGAGTGTATAAGCTCTTTCGTACGTTGCCGTTGGTTATTGTCAAAACGGCAGTGCGACGACTCTGTTGGAGGAGGCCAATCAAATCCACGAGCAAATCGCTGTCGATGAGATCTCCCCACATGTAGACAGGATTGGTAGTGCTCTCGTTTGACATCGAACTTCACCTGGGCGATTACCCTGCATGATATCCAACATCTGTCTGGAGGCTAGTTTTGAACGACCACGAACTTGAAATTGTGAAAAAATTTCGCTCGCGCTTTCACGCATCTCGGCATGACGCGCTGATTGCGGAAGGCGTTGAATGCGCTGATCGCGCTGTGGTTTTGTATTTCTGTGAAGGTGAGACCAGCGATTCGAGCGATATCACAGTAAACGGCGTCGCTGCAGATGGTGTTCAAGTTTCAGCCAACAGCGCGAAAGAAAAAGAGATTCTGCTTGAAGACGTGCTCGCGCGTCCAAAGCGCGCTGAGGTTTCGCAGCTGCTTCAAGCGCTCACCCAAGGTTGGTGGAGCGAGCGACTCAAGTTTAAGTCCGAAAAACTGCCTGGTGCACGTCCGCTTGCCGGTATGTACGCACATTACTTGCCGGAGGTGGGTTACGACTGGTCTGTGGAATTCGATCCCGAAAAGGGACCGGTTCGCATGTTCCGAATGGATGGCCGCGGCCGCGCGCTCGAAATGCCGCTGCCAGCCGACGACCGCGCTTTTTACGAACAGCTCGGAACTTATTTCGATTTGGCCGCAGGCTGGCGCGATTTGGTCGTACAACATCGCATGGAACACAAGTTGGTCGTCGCTGAAATCGAAGGCGGTTATTTGTGCGGCGTTCGCGAAGGTGCTCCGGGCGATCTCAATCCCGCCGCGCGCGAAGAACCCGAAATGGCCGAAGCGTTCAGCCGCTACGATCCCGAACCGTACGACACGCTCGAATTCCTAAGTGGTCCAACCGCCGAAGAATTGCCGTTTGAAGACAACTACAAAATTTGGCTTGGCAAAGAAGTGGAAGCTGCCAAAAACGGCGAAATCGATTTGTTCGTGCTCGCGCGTTCCAGTGCGTTTGTCGCCGCCGTGCGCGAGCTCGCCGAAGAGCGTGAAATCGAAGTTCGCGAAAATGAAGACGACGTTTTGGAGTTCGTTGCGGGTGGATTTTCTGCGAAGTGCCCGCTCGAAGAACCGTATCTTCACACGTTGCACTGCGCGCGTACGTTTGAGCAAGGTGCCGCCGAAAACTTCCTCACGTTGTTTGAAGCGCTCAGCGAATGCGCGGCCGCCGAAAAGCTGTTGCGCGAGAAATTGTGCGAGCCTTACCACATCGCGGTTGAAGGCGGTCAGTTGTCGCTTTTTAAAGGCGAAGAGTGCTTGAACGAAGTTGATTTGTTAACGTTGGCCAAGTCCACGTCGTTCCGCAGCACAGAAGGTCGAGCTCGATTGTACGCGCTCATCGGATTCGATCCGGACTTTGGACCTCTCAAATAAACTTTAGAATCAGCGATTTACGACTGCGCCGGCGCTCCTCGAAAATTCAAAGTGGATTCCACGTGAATGCTCGAAGCGGCGGCGTTTTCGTCTTTAAAGGATGAACAATGAAGATTTGGCTCTCGATTTTAGCCGCCGCGTTTTTGACAACAGCGTGCGATGACGACGATGACAACAACGCACCGGCCACCGATGCAAGCGTTGCGCTGGATGGCTCTTCGCTGCCGGTCACCGATGCAACTGTGATTCATGATTCCGCCGTTGAACCTGCAGATGCGGCTGTTGCGGATGCGGCTGTTGCGGATGCGGCTTTGGATTCAACGGTCGGAGAAAACGACGCAGGTCCGGAAGATGCCGGCGTTGATGGCGG
>JAZUEA010000469.1:0-2667 GCA_045639945.1 Myxococcota bacterium | reverse complement strand
CGGCTTGGTTGCGAGGCAAGTAGGCGGCGTAGCTCATGAGCACGCTGTTGGACGAAGTCTCGGACCAGGTTTGGCTTTCGGACTCGCTCATGCCTTCGGAGACGCTGGCGGAGTCGCTGACCGAGTCGGTCAAGTCCCACGTGCGTGACGCGGAGCGGGCTGCTGTGTTGGACGACGAGTTGTTGTGGCTGCCGGAAAGCGTGTAGGCGCCGGACAAGCTCTGCGAGCGGCTGTCGGTGGTGGTGGAACCGTAGGACTGGCCGTTGCTGTGGCTGCCGCCAACGCTGTAACCCTGCTCGGAGCTCTCGGAGTGGCTGACGCCCGTGGTGTTTGAGGTGGAGCCACCGGTGGATACGCCCACGCCCACGGAGACGGAGCCGGAAACGCTGGCCAAGCCGGGGATGTCGGCTTCGCCCTTGACGGACGTTTTAACTTTGCCGGAGACGTCGCCGTAGAGCTTTTCGTTTTGGTCGGCGTACTCGCTGTCGCTTTGACCTTGGCTCAGGCTCCAGCTCCAGCTTTCACCGTTGGACGAGGACAGGCCCACTGAGTTGGACTCGCTGTTGCTGTAGGAGACGCCGTAGGTGTCTCTCGTTGACCTGCTTTCGGACGTGGAGTTGCCTTCGGTTTCAGAGCTGGACTCGCCTTCGCTCACGCCGTTGTACCAAGTGGTCTTGTCGGACTCGCTGGTGGAGTGCGAGGCGTTGGAGCTGATGTTGAGGCTGACGCTCTTTTGGCGCGACTCGGTTTTGCTCTCGGAGTAGGTGACGCGAGAGTTGATGCTGCCGGGAATGCAGCCGGACACAGGCACGGGCTCGTAGTACTCGGCGAGTTCGAGTTCGCCGTTGTAGTGAACTTCGAGCGGGCGGTGGACCGTGATGGGCAACGCGGTTTCAACGAAATTGCCTTCGGCGTCGATGGCCTTGGCGCGAATCACGGCGACGTAGGACTGCTGGTCGTCGGGAATCTCGTTGAATACGATCATTTGGTACTGAGCGCCGTCTTGCGGATCGCGCGGCGGGCCGACCAAGTCGCTGGCAACCGGCGATTCGTAAGCCGGCGGATTGTAAGGATAAACGTCGACGCCGTTCACATTGGTGAACGTGTACTCAAACTTAACGGCGGCGATACCGGACGGGCGAACCTGCAAGCGATAGGGAACGCCGGCCAGTGCGCGGAGAGCCGGAGCGCCGCAGTTGGCCTGGATGGGTTCGAGCAATTCGATGTGCAGCGAGGGTGCGATTTCGATTTCGACGTTTTCGCCTTTGCCCTCAACCTCTTCGCCGTCCTTGCTCTGAGTGATGACGGACATTTTGCCCTTGAATGTGCCGGGGCGATTGGCGAACGGGTTTTCGAACGGGCCGAAGCGGTTGACTCGCAACGCTTCGTGGGTGCTGCCGTCTTTGAAGGTGACCGGGCCATCGTAGATGGGCGACATGGTCAAATCGACGTCGTTCTGCGTGCCGTCGTCGCTTAAGTACTGACCGCGCAAATGAATTTTGTTTTCACCTTCGCTGGCGGTCAGGAAGTTGTCGCCGTAAACCGAGAAGGTTTGGCCCACGACGAGCTTGTTCTCGGAAACGGTGGCGACGCTGGGGACGTCGTTCGCGGAGGAATTGTCGTCAGCGCACCCAACAAAGTTAGCCGCGAGAAGAGCTGCAAGAATGGAGAAGCGTTTCATCGAGATGCACCTCAATCGCAGGGCGCGATGAAGCAACGCGCCGGGGGCAGCGAAGTCTTGTTTTGAACGTCTTCGGTCGTGCCGATGGCCAGATCGACAGCCCAAGCCCAGTCGTTGAACTGGAGTTCACCCAAGTGCGTGGCGACGCCGCAGAGGTTGTAGCCCTTGACTTCGGCGCGCTTGACGTAACGGGTGGTCTGGCGGAACCACATACCAGCTTTGTTCTTGGGAATGCTGGCGCAGTAGCTGGACGACGTGGTCGTGGAGTTGGAGGTGGACCAAGTCTGGCTTTCGGCCATTGCACCGCCGTTGCTGTCGCTGGCGGAGATCGAAGAGCCGTTGTCGATGCTCCAAACCTGAGACTGGCTGCGCGTGGCGGAGTCGCTCAAGCTGGTGGAGTGCGAGTTGCTCAAGGCGTAGCTGCCACCCAAGCTCTGAGACTGCGAGTCGCTGGTTGTGGAACCGAACGACTGCGTTTGGCTCTGCGAACCGGACGTGCTGTAGCCCTGGCGGCTGGAGGAAGAGTGGCGAGAGCCTTCGGTCTGGCTGGTGGACGCGCCGGTGCGAACGCTGGCGGACGTTTCAACGGAGCCGGAAACCTTGGCCAAGCCAGGAATGGAGCCGGACGCGGAAACGCTGACGGAGCCGGAGACGCTTCCTTCGACGAACTGGCTTTCGACGTGACTCTGGTACTCGTCGTTGCTTTCGGATTGCGACATGTTCCAGGACCAGTTTTCGCCGTCGGTAGAGGAGAGCGACACGTTGTTGGAGTTGCTCTCGCTGTAGCTGACGTTGTAGTTCTGCGAGGTCGACTCGTTTTCAGACTGCGACCAGCTGTTCGATTGGCTTTCGGAGCTGCCGACGCTGATGCCGTTGCGGGCGCTCTGCGAAAGCGAGCTGGAGGTGCTGTTCGACCAGTTCTGCGAAATGGTCATGCTGACGCTTTGCTGACGAGATTCGGTCTCGGATTCCTGGTAGCAGACTTT
>JAZUEA010000468.1:0-6459 GCA_045639945.1 Myxococcota bacterium | reverse complement strand
TGTGGTTTGCGACGAGAACGATCCGACTTCATGCGAAAAGATTACGCACGCATACCGCACCGCAGTGGCGAACAGCTTCCCGCTTCGCTTGACGATTTACGACACCGACTCTTCCGTTACGGCGATGCTCGATGTCCCGATGCGTGAAATCACAATGCTTGAGCTCTTGACCTACGTTGACGAAAAAACGCAGGAAGTGGTCGCCGAGCAGCAAGCCAAGTTGCAAAACGCTTCTAGCGCGTCCGACGTGTTCGCATTGGCCAACACTGTGGTCGCGTTGAGCCACTTGGGTGGCATGTCCGAAAATGATTCTGGCATGCTCTTTGATCTCGAAGACGGTCTCTGGGGCGAGCGCTACGCCTACCAAGGCAACACAATCCGCGCGATTCAAAAGTTGTTCTTGCACATGGCTGATGCGAACAGCAGCGGCGCGAGCAGCTCGATCGTGAACGCCACAAACTCGACCAGCAACGCGCTCGACTTCTCGTTCTACAACTGGGCGATTTCTCGTCAGTTGGTCCGCGATTTGAACCGTTACGAAGCTGAACTCTTGCGAGATCAGGTCACCGAAGATCATCCAAGCATGATTACCGCGCGTACCTACTTGGATAAGATGGAAGAAATCTACACCGGTGACTCGTTCGAAGCGGCGGTCCAGGCCAACATCAACAAGTCGTTCTCGCTCGCGAGCGAAGGCTACGAAGCTTACTACTGGCTGCGTGACGCGATTGATCCGTGCAACGATTACAACGACTTTACGATTGATTCGTCGATTGCCGATCCGTGGGCGCGTAGCGTTGCGGCTGAGCCTATCAACGATGATTTGACGGTCGCGCTTGAAACGTTGCTCGAAGAGTTCATGGCTTACCGCGATGCTGGCGGCGAAGACGATCCGGGCCCAGCTGTTGCGCAAGTCCAGGAAGCCATCGATCTCTTGAATGAAATCCGCGCGTTGCAGAATCTCGATATCTCGATCATTTGCGGCGAAGACAAGGTTTGTATCAGCGACTACGATGCGCTGCGCATGGAAGTCTACTTGATGGACTTGGCGCAAGCCTTGAACGCTGTGGATTCACTCGGCGCCTACGCCCGCAACTGGCAGAACTGCTTGGTGTTGGCGACCAAGTTCCGTATCGAGTTGTCTATCATGCGTGTTGAGTATGTCTGTGGCGAAAATACCGCCATTTCGCGCCACGCTCGCGAAGTGCAGCAGAGTGGTTTGGAACTGCTGGAAAGCAACAATCCGACCGCGAACTCCAGCGCCCTCAACTACTACATCAACCAAGAGCGCCGCTGCATGATGATCGAGACCTACAACGAGTGCTTGGTCAAACGTAACCGCAACGACAACAACCCGCCGTACGAATAC
The DNA here is from genome assembly GCA_045639945.1 of Myxococcota bacterium. Classification (GTDB taxonomy): domain Bacteria; phylum Myxococcota_A; class Bradymonadia; order UBA7976; family UBA1532; genus UBA1238. The sequence continues at coordinate 5,090 of JAZUEA010000468.1, read as the reverse complement.
CCCGAATACTGCATTAACGAGTAATTCGGCCTGCCTCTCTCGCTTCCCACCTCATTCTCAATTCTTTTTCAGCCACTGAATAGCGGCTGAAAAAAATCTTTTGAACTCAGCAAAATGCGTTCAGAGAGCAAAACTCTGTGCTGAATAAATCTTGAATTTTGTAATGAATTTAAGAGGTTGTGCCGGCTTAGTTGGCGCCAGTGGAGAAGTCGATGAAGAGATATTTGCCTTCTTGGCGAATTTGGTGCGTGGCGGATTTGCGCAAATCGATGGTTAAGCGCAAAGAGCGGCCTCGCTGAGAAGTGGTGATGCGGGTGATGACGGTTTCAAAAGCGCTGGTGTCGAGCGGTCGAGCGTCGTTTTTGGACTGCATTTTTGCGTGGTCAAATTCCAAAACCAGTTTATTTCCGCCGCTTTCCACGATTTTGTAGCTGAGCGTTTCAGTCGATTGTAAAAACACTTGGCCGCTTTGCGCGTTGGTGGGCTGAAAACCAACCCATGTGACGTAAGCGATTTCGCCTTTGCTTTTTACATCCACTTTGCCTGGCGCAGTGTCATTAGAACCAGGCTTAATTCCTAAATAATTCGAGGATTTACCAACGGAAGGGGCGCTTTCCTCACAGAAGGCGGTGCCGCAAAAAGCGAAGCAGGCGAGGCTCAACATCAATAAGGAGCGCATTTTTCCTCCAATCGAAATGAAATCGCATTTTACACACGGGAAGATTCTGAGGCGAGAAGCGCGTTTATAAAGTGTGACGAAAATTTAACTCATTGAATTTATTTAAGATTTTAAGGCGTTGAAATGTTGGATTTTTTCAATCTCTGATTCTTTACGTCAATGCTGCAAATCTGCTACCTGTCGTGTTCGTTTTTTGAGGCTTGGTTGTGTTTCAAAAACTTTTATTTGTGATGTTGTTTTTGGCGTTGCTGGTTGGATGTTCTCGGGCAGATCACAACGACGGGCCTCCCATGATTTTGACAAAAGTCACGTTTTCAGATGGCACACCTGCTGATCTTAGACCTGTTAAGCTCGATCTGAATGAGTCAAAAACTAAGCTTTATTCAGCACTTGAGCGAGCTGGCTACATTCAAGGTGAGGCGAATCGCTCGGATTGGCGCGTGTCGATTGATGGGCAAATGATCTATGGCTTTACAACCGGTGAAGGTCTGGAAGCGTCCATTCCTGAGAGCGCAAGTGCACAAGTGGTCTTGTCACTTGAATTGAAATTAAAGGCGCCCAACGAGTCCGAGGCGATTTATTTTTTGATTCAAGGCAATGCAAGTGAAGCAATACCTCTGTCGCAAGAATATCCCGAAAAACGACTAAAAACAGAATTAGATCAGGCTCTTAGCCAGGTTGAATCATCGCTTCGTGCGCGTCGCAATGTGTTTGAGCGTGACGTGCAAGGCTTGCTTAAAGCGCTTAAAGATCCTGAGCCGGAAATTCGTTTGGCGGCGGCTGATCGCTTGGGCATGTTGCGTGATCAAGAGTCGGTGCTGCCTATTGCGGAGCGATTGTCGCTTGAAAATGAGCGCGATGTGCTTTTGCGACTGATTGGTGCGCTGTCAGAAATCGGCGATGAGCGAGCGGCGCCGGCGTTGATTTCGCTGGCTGATCCGTATGATTTGGAAATGCTTCGTCCTATTTTGGATGCATTGTCTGTGATTGGTGGTTCGCGAGTGTCTGATTTCTTCGACATTCTCGAACATCATGACAGTGTGGCCGTTCGTGAAATGTTATTAGAAGCAAGGAAACGCCTTGTTCGTGCACAATTTGATGCAGGCTTGTAAATGAAATCTTCAATAAATTCAGGCAGATTTGTGGTTTTTGAAGGCTTGGATGGTGCTGGAACAACCACACAGGCACAGCTTTTTACGGCGTGGCTTCAAGCGCACAATCGCCTTGTGATTCAAACGGCAGAACCCAGTAAAGGCCCAATTGGCAACATGATTCGCCAGGCTTTGGGTTCTCGAATTGTGCAGCCAACAGGCGAGCGACTCACACCGCAGACAATGGCAGCTTTGTTTTCGGCCGATCGCGCAGATCACTTGGCTTGTGAGATTGAACCGCGCCTGGCTGCTGGCGTTGATGTGGTCTGTGATCGCTATGCGCTCTCAAGTTTAGCCTACCAAGGCATGGAATGTGATCCGGAATGGGTGGCTGCGTTGAATGCGCCGTATCGTCCAGCGGATTTGACGATTTTCTTAAAGATTTCAACGACAACGGCGGCAAAGCGTCGCTTGTCTCGCGCCAAAACAACATTCGAAACAGCTGAAATTTACGAAACGGAATTGCTTCAAAAGCGCGTAGCAGAAGCTTATGAGCGAGCCCAATCTCTGCGTCCCAATGAAACGATTGTGTTCATTGATGGAGAAGGCACGATCGAAGAGATTCAGGCGCAATGCCAAGCTGCTTATTTGAAACGCTTCGGAGATTTTGAGGGAACGCAATGCTAAAGAATCTTGCGGTTTTCATTGCACTTTTTGCTTGTTCTCTTACTGCTTGGGCGGAACCAAAAGCTTCCAAAAAAGAAATTGCTCAGGCTGAGTGTGGCACTGTTTCGCGCGATGAATTGGATTCTGTGATTGTGGCAGGTCCTCAAACGTTCATTTCGGGCATTGAAGTAGAGGCAGCAAAAGAAGGGAAGCGATTCCTAGGTTTCCGTTTTCTTTCGTTTTTTCCGGAATCTCCGCTTGCTAAAAGCAAAGTTCTTTTGCCTGGCGACATTATTCTTTCGGTGAATGGTCAGCGATTGGAGCGTCCGGAACACTATATGCAAATATGGGAGCATCTCAAAGAACGCGAAATCATTGAATTAAAGATGATTCGCGGAAGTGAAACTCTCACTCATTGTTGGCGTGTTGTCCCATAACGAACCAGCTTTCGGAGGCTGGATTTCGTTTGTTTGTCGTTATTTTCGCAACTTTTAAAACAATTGATTCTTATCGCTTGAACTTAGTGTAGATCTGTGTTTTCTATTCGCACGTCACTCCATAGACAATCGAGGTTTCAGATGTCTATTCATATTGATATCGATTTTGATGCTCTTCGTCGTCCCAATGTCTTCAAGGCTGTTGTTGAGCTTTTCATGCAGCTTGGTGACTGCCCCAGCGATCTCACTTCTGTGATTTCTGACATGCAGGTTGCGCCGGCTGCGGCTCCGGCTGCGGTTGAAGCGCCTGTCGCTGAAGCTCAGGTCGAAAAGCCTGCCAAGCAGCGCAAGCCTCGCAAGCCCCGCACGCCGTCTGATACGCCGAAGACCGCTTCCGCCATTCGCGCCCGCGAAATCATGATGATCGCGGATCCGGCCGAGCGTTGGAACGCCTACTTGGGCGAACTCCCCGAAAAGTCTCGTGAATTCTTGGACCTCTTGAAGGAAAAGAAGCGCCTCACCATCGACGAAGCCGTCGTCGCTTTGGGTTACACCAGCGCCAAGTCCATGGGCGGCCTCACTGGCGCCATGAACCGCTGGGCTCCGAGCTACGGCGTTTCCTTGCCCTTCATCACCACCCACGATGCGCAGAACCGCAGCATCTGGGAGTGGCGCGAAGAAATCTGATTCGCGTTTCAGCCACGCTTCTAACCACCTAGAATCATTTGGATTTTAGGTGGTTTTTTTATGCCTGCTCAATTTAAGTCTGTTCGGCGATCTTTTAAGAATGGTCGTGCTTCACGCATCTTTTGCAGTGTTTCTAAATTCACATCACAGAGCATCACGCTCGCTGCTTGACTGGCATCGTTGAGTATTTGTCCTTCAGGGGACACAAAAATCGATTCACCTGCATAATGAGAAAAAGTGCTTGAGCCAACGCGATTTACACCTAAAACGTAAGCTTGATTTTCAAGTGCGCGTGCTTGCAGCAAAAGTCTAAAGTCAAAAGCGCGAACACTGGGCCAGTTTGCGATGACAATGTAAAGCTCTGTCTTTTCACAAGTTGACCGAAATAATTCAGGAAATCTTAGATCGTAGCAGATGGCCAAACTGGTTTGGATGCCACACAAATCAAAGCAGCAAGGCTTTGCGCCAGGCTTCACTCGCGTGTGTTCGTTGTCGAGTGAAAATGGATGCATTTTCGAATACTGCGCCACGCATCGACCGAGTGAATCAAAAACAAGTGCGCGGTTTTCTGGCAGCGAATTTTGGGAAGCACGTTCAAACAATCCGGCAATCACAAAAATGCCAAATTCTGAAGCAGCGTTTGATAAAAAGTCTCTGATTTCCGAAGAGTGCGCGGCCATCTCGTTTACATTGGGAGAAAATCCGGTCGCAAAACTTTCTGGCAAAACTGCAACTTCAGCGCCTTGTTGCGCAGCGTCGGCAATGGCTTTTTGGGCAATTTCAAAATTTTTTCGCGGTGATTCAAACGCGCAGTCCAATTGCAACGCTGCGATTTTTAACGTTTTGCCGCGATTGGTTGAATTCATAGATTCCTCTTTCATCGCGTGGCGGTCGGGCATAAATAGCCGCACCAATTGATCCTCACACCGGGAGACTGCAAGTCATGAATGAAATTTTGAACAAAACAGAACAGATTGCAGACGATTTGGTCCAATTCTTGAATGCCACGCCGTCGCCGTATCACATGGTTGAAGTGGTCCGCAATCGTCTGATTGCTGAAGGATTTCAAGAAGTTGCAGAAGGTGATTCGTTCGCAGCTCTCGAAGGTCCCTGCTTCACAACGCGTGGTGGTGCGTCGATCATCGCGTGGCACAAAGGCACGCGCCCGGTTGCAGAAGCTGGTTTTCGCATTGTTTCCGCGCACACCGACGCGCCCACGTTAACACTTAAGCCGCATCCTGTTCGCTCGGCGCACGGCTTGGATTTGCTGGATGTTGAAACGTACGGTGGCTTGATCGTCGCCACGTGGGCTGATCGTCCGCTTTCCGTGGCTGGTCGCGTTTGGGTCGCAAAAGACGGCAAAGTTTCGCAGCGACTGGTGCATCTCACCGATTTGCAGGTTTCGATTCCGAACTTGGCGATTCACTTGAATCGCTCGGTCAATGAAGAAGGCTTAAAGCTCAACAAGCACCTGCATTTGTCTCCGGTGCTTGGCATGTCCGGCGATGTGCCTGGCGAAGAGCGCTTCTT
>JAZUEA010000467.1:0-1946 GCA_045639945.1 Myxococcota bacterium | reverse complement strand
GGTCAAGGCGGACAAGGCGCTGCTGGCGGTGAAAACGCTGGCACTGGCGGAAACGGCGGCAGAGGTGGAAACGGTAGCAATGGCGGCGGCGGCGGCGGCGGTTCCGGCGGCGTGAGCTACGCAGTTTACTCGCACGGTGCCACGCCTGTCATGAGCACCAACTCTCTCACGGCGGGCACAGCCGGCGCTGGTGGTTTAGGCGGTGGTGCCAGCAACAGTGGCGCAACCGGAATGAGTGCTGAAAAGAACTTCTAAACGCCTCTACCAAATCCCACCTAAATTCCTCACAAACACAATTTAACCCAGATTGATTTCTGGTCGATTCTGCAATTCCCGCGTTTTTACTTCATATTTCTTTAAAACGCGGTTCTAACCCCTTTCGCTGCTTTGTCGCTTTGATACACTGTGATTTCTTTTTACGAGGTCACTTATGTACAAACGCGCGCTTTCTCTTGTGTTTCTCGCGTGCCTCATTTCCTGCGACGACGATTCAAGCAGCAACGGCGATGCAGGCACACCGATCGAGCCGAATCTCGATGCCAGCGTTGTAGACAAAGACGCCGGCGTTCAAGGCGATTTTGGCGATCCGTGCACCACTGCCCAAGACTGCAAATCCGGCTACTGCATCAACGGACCCATTGGCCGCGCATGCACACAAACATGCTCTGACACATGTCCCACTGGTTACGAATGTCTTCCGCTCAGCAACTCCGGCGCGGATCACACACTTTTGTGCCTTTACGATTCCAACGATCTCTGCAAACCGTGCAAAGTCGACACCGACTGCGATGACGCTGAAGATCTCTGCTTAACCATTGGTCGCAGCACTTATTGCTCCGAAAGCTGCGAAGACGTCGACTGCCCCGACGGTTACGTCTGCACAGATCTCACACTCGACGACGGCCGCCAGGTGAAACAGTGCTTGCCTGAAAGCGGCTTCTGCGATCACTGCGACGAAGAAGAAATCTGCGACGGCCGCGACAACGATTGCGACGGCCAAATCGACGAAGGCAACAATCTGTGCCCAAGCGAAAACGAAATCATGGTTTGCGACGGCCAGTGCACTTTCACCGGTTGCAAAGAAGGTTTCTACGACTTGGACAACGACCAGGTTTGTGAATACGCCTGCACCGTCACACTCAACGACGACGGCGAAGAAACCGGAGAAATCTGCGACGGCCTGGACAACGATTGCGACGGCCAAATCGACGAAGATTTCGTTGATGAAAACGGAATTTACAACACCGTCGACCACTGCGGAGAATGCGGCGTTCCCTGCTCGCTTCCGGGCTCGACCATGAGCTGCGCCACCGGCGAATGCACTTTCGAGTCTTGCAGCAACGGCTTCGTTGATCTCGATAACAACATCGAAAACGGCTGCGAGTACGCCTGCACCGTCACAAACAACGGCATCGAAATCTGTGACGGCCTGGACAACGACTGCAACGGCTTAACCGACGAAGGTTTCGTCGATGAAAACGGCCTTTACAGCTCGCTCGAAAATTGCGGCGCCTGCAATCAGCCTTGCGTTTTGGATCACGCAACCGCCACCTGCAATGCCGGCGTCTGCGAAATCGAAGCCTGCGAACCAAACTACTGGGACATCGATTCGACCATCAACGGCTGCGAATACGAATGCACGCCTTCCGAAGATGGCATCGAAATCTGCAACGACCAGGACGACGACTGCGACGGCCAAACCGACGAAGATTTTAACAAGTTGCTCGACGTGATGAACTGCGGCACGTGCGGCAACGTTTGCAGCTTTGCCAACACCGTTTCCGTTTGCAACAACGGCACTTGCGGTTGGCAGCAATGTCTCGAAGGCTTTTGGGACATCGACAACGACCCCGCAAACGGGTGCGAATACCGCTGCAATTTCGTAAGCGCGCAAGAGGACAACTGCGACAGCGTAGACGACGACTGCGACGGCCAAACCGACGAAG
>JAZUEA010000466.1:0-15148 GCA_045639945.1 Myxococcota bacterium | reverse complement strand
CAGCCAGGCTCCCAAAGTGCAGGCGTTCCACCACCAAAGTACACACTCACCGCTGGACCATGAAAACGCGGCGCGCGCTGAGCCAGCTCCGTTAAAATCTGGTTGCGGTAATCTTGATGCGGAATGTTCGGCACGCGGTGCACATTGAAGTCACAGTACGGACAGCGCCTGGTGCAGTAGGGAAAGTGCACGTACACACCCAGCTCTGAGCTGGTCGGCCAGTGCTTAGCCATGGGACAATTCCTTGGGTGAGAACAGACTTGATTCTAAATCGAGAAGGTATTGCTTGCGATCAAGCCCGCCACCAAAACCTGTGAGGCCTGCTTTTCCAACAATTCGGTGGCAGGGAATAAAAATCACAATGGGGTTAACATGCAGCGCACTGCCCACTGCTCGCGATGATCCAGGGCTTTCAATCGCTCGAGCAATGTCGCCGTATGTTGCGGTTTGACCATAAAGCACGTTTTGTGTTGCGCCCCACACTTTGCGTTGAAACACCGTGCCGGTTGGGTTCAGCTCAAAATCAAACGTGCATGGCCTTTGATCAAAGTAAGCTTTGAGCGATTCCGCCACCTTGCACTCAAGCGAACTTTCAGGGTTTTCCACCAAACATTCGGACGAGAGCTTTTCATTGGCCAAGCTTGCATGCACAAACGACAGCTCGAGAATCGCCTCATGTTCAGTTCGCAGCCTGAGCCATCCAATGGGAGATTCCAAATAGCAAAGCGTGCTCTTGCTGTTGTGGTCTGTGAACTTCTCTGCAGCTTTGCTTGGATTCATCGCTCGGTGTACCAAACTCATCACCCGTGGAGACTATATATATATAGTAAAGTTGTGAGCTGAATGTTTTTCATGCAGGCGCGCGCGGCTTCTTCTTGACATTGCCCGTGCTGCAGAGGATGCTCCACAGGCTTTTGTTGCAAAGGAATCTACCATGAAGGGTTGTGCATTGTGCAGTCTTTTCGGGCTTGGCACTGCGATCGCTGCTGCGATTGACGGTACAGCGGTCACTCTTTCGCTTGCATGCTTCGGCCTTATGATCACGGCTGGCGCGATCTTTTATGGAACGGCTCACCTCTCTCGCGAGAAGAAGACGGAGTCCAAGTGACAGACGTCGACCTGCCGCAAAGCTTTGTCCCTCGATACTCTGAAGGTCTCATCTCGTGTGGCCTGCAGGATGTTGAGCAAGTTCGCTTGCTCCTGCGCGGCGATTCTGTTTTGGACTGGCGCAAGCTGGCGTTCCTCGATTACGAGCACGTCGACCAGTTCCTTCAGGTGGCAGGCTTCCGCAAAAATCACCAGGGCGACGCTCAACATCTGCGAAGCATCCACGCTCGCGCTGTGGAATACCTCACCCAGACGCTGAACTTTGAACTCTGCGACAAAGTTCAGAACCTCGACGACGTCCGAGACCTCTTCCTTTGGGCTTCTCGCTCACGCAGCGCTCTTCAACGCGACGCCTGCACCGTTTTAAAGACGATGCACATCATTCACTACATCGCCGCGCAAGATTTGCTGCACAAGTTGCCCGTTTCAAGAGAGGAACTTTTTTTTCGGGTAGAGACTGAAGCCTATCGAGCGTTCGACTCTTTGAAGGCGGCCGGCATCCAAATCTCTGAGTTTGCTGCCAGCCGAAAATCTCAAAGCTCCATCTTCACCAAATTACTCTGCCGCGACGGTCCACTTTCGAACGAAGTCCACGATCGACTTCGCTTCCGAATTATTGTGGAGCAACCTGAAGACCTGTTTAACGTCCTGGTTGAGCTGAGCCGTTCGTTCATTCCGTTCAACTACGTCGTTCCCGGTGAATCGCACAACGACCTCATCGATCTGGAAGCGACCTTGGCAGAAGAACCGGCCTTCTTTGCCATTGATGCAGTCCTGCAAGATCTGCCTCAGCTTGCAAACAAACCGCTGAATAAGTTCAGCTCCAAAAATTTCGCCGTCATCAACTTCATCGCGGATGTCCCTGTCCACGTCGACGACTTGATCGATCGCATCCCGGACTACCAGCCCACCGATGGTTCGGTCATCTTCCTTCTCATTGAGATCCAGCTCGTCGACCGCAAACAGAACATCATCAACAACACAGGCCTCGGTCGCCACGAACTCTATAAAGAGCGCCAAGTCGCTCGAGCCCTCCACCGTCTCCACGGCGAGTGAACTTTTCTCTTTCTCAGCCCACACCTCCGCATCACACCCACGAGCTTTACGCAGGTTGAGCTTGCTCTGAAGTTTGTAGAGGCGAGCTTTGCGCAGGTTGAGCTTGCTCTGAAGTTTGGAGAGGCGAACTTTGCGCAGGTTGAGCTTGCTCTGAAGTTTGTAGAGGCGAACGGATTAGAGTTTGAAGGGGGCTTCGTTGCCGCAGGTGTTGACGCCTACGAAGGGGAGGTTGCGCAGGAAGTTTTTGTAGTCGAGCCCGTAGCCGACCACGAATTTGTCTTCGATTTCGAAGCCGATGTAGTTGAGCGGCACGTCCACGAGCGCGCGCGACGGCTTGTGCAACAACGTGGCGACAGACACCGACTTGGGCATGCGCGTCGCAAGGTTCGCGAGGAGGTACTTCATGGTCAAGCCGGTGTCGACGATGTCCTCGACGACGAGCACGTGCTTGTCCTTGATGGGTTGGGTCAAATCCTGCGTGACGCGCACAACGCCGCTTGTTTCGAACGAGTGCCCGTAGCTGGAGAGCCCGAGAAAATCGACGGAAATGGGCAAATCGATCTGCCGCACCAAGTCCGCGAGGAACGGGAAGCTGCCCTTGAGCACGGCAATGACCACCAGTTCGCCTTTGCCCTGGAAGTCCTTCGTGATTTGCGCGCCCACTTCTGCAATGCGCGCCTGCAAAGTGTCGGTATCGATGAGAACTTCGATCTTATCGTGATCGTAAAATTGCACGGGAGCTCCTACTACTTAGAGTGTGGGAAGGCATCGCCTAGCGGGAGGTTCGGCTGCTCGGGAATGCTCGGGCAGTCGCTTTCGATAATGGGCAAATCGGGCTGCATGGGCGCAGCGATCGCAACGGGACGGTGGCAACGCCGACAGCGAGCTTCGTAGCGATCCGACGCGCCAAGGAGCACCAGCTCTTCTCGGGCGCCCAGTCGCTGCGAGCGGTTGGCGGGATTGCCGCATTTCATGCAGACCGCGAGCTTCTTGGTCACGTACTCCGCAACTGCGAGAAGGGTAGGCATGGGGCCGAATGGCTTGCCCAAATAATCTTGGTCCAACCCTGCGCAGATGACGCGATAGCCGCGATCGGCGAGGAGCTGAACAACGTCCACGATGGCGTCGCCGAAAAATTGGCACTCGTCGATGCCGATGGCGTTGGTGTCTTCTTCGACGGCGGCGAGCAGCTCCTCCGCGCTGTGCACAGGCGTGCAATCTAAGCGATTTTCGGAGTGACTGACCACGGCAGTTGTTGCGTAGCGTGTGTCAGTGGCTGGCTTAAAAACTTGGATCTTGCGCTTTGCGTAGAGCTCGCGGCGAAGCCGGCTGATGAGCTCTTCGGTCTTGCCGGAGAACATGCTCCCGCAGATGACTTCGATCCATCCGGTGTTTTCTGGGTAGCGATTCATGCGGCGCAAAGTAGGCGATCTCGCTTGTGGGAACAAGCGCGCATTTTGAAAGTTTCAAACCTCGCGAGATCTCAATAGAACCAGTACGGCGCTTTGGGCTGAATTTTCGTTTGCATGAGCATCATCATCGTGTCGCGCATGCGTTTGAAGGTTTCTTTGTCTCGCCAGCGGAGGTCTTGCTCTTCGTTTGGATCTTGGCTCAAGTCGAAAAGCTTAAAGCTTTCAGCCGCAATGCTGTAGTGCAGTTTGTACGGCCACATCACGAGCGTTCGCCGTTCGGCGTGCGTTTTGTCCTCGAGCATTTCGCTCCAAATCGCGCGCGGCGTTGGGTCGTTGTACAAAAGCGATCGCGGATCCAAAAGCTCAAACATCGGATCTTCAACGAGTTTCGCGATCGACTTCAGCGTTGTGGGAATGTCCAGCAGCGCCACCGGATAAGTGATCGTCTCAGGCTTTACGCCCGGTCCGACCAGAAAAAGCGGCACGCGAATTTGGTCATTGAACAGAGATTGGCCGTGAAAGCGATAGCCGCGCTCGCCGAAAGCCTCGCCATGATCGGCGTGCACAAGCACAAACGTGTTATTTCTGAGTTCGCTTTGGTCCAAAAAGTCGAACAAACGACCCAACTCACGGTCGGTTGCTCGAATTTCTTGGTCGTATCGATCGAGTGGCGAGTTCCCAAAGTCTTCAATCTCAGGCTCCGACGCATGCGATTTATAGAAGTGATGCGGGTCGAAGCAGTGCATCCATAAATAAAACGGCTCGGTTTGGTGCTCGTGAGCCTTAAGCCAGGCCAGTGCACGGTCTATTTGAAGGTTGTCCACAATCGAATTCGAGATGTTTTCGCCTAAGTCTGTGATCAAACTTAAGTCCCACTCGGTAAATCCTTGCGACATTCCATAGCCAGGCAACATGAATCGATGTGCGGGCAAGCCTGCTGTGAGGTAACCCGCAGCTTGCAAGTGCTCAGCGATCATCTGGTTTGTAGGCCAGAATATCGGCCAATTGTCCGGACTTCGGTGCATCTCGGACGGAAAGTGACCAGCAAACGATGAAGGAATCGAACTTCTGGTGTGTGGACCTTGTGAAAATGCCCACATGAAACGTCGTCCACGCGCTGAATAGGCATCCATTCTGGGTGTTGTTGCTCGCTCGTAGCCGTGATAGCCCACGTGATAAGGTGAAAGCGCGTCGATTGTGATGTGAATGATGTTGGGTCGATGCACATTCCCAAGTGGTTGAGCAACAAACTGAGGCGCCATTTCCGGAAGCGGCTTTGGATCATCAATGGGCGGCTCAATCAACGGCAAGTCGGCGTAGTCGTCCAGCGGATGAACGTTTTCACTCATGTCGTTGGCAGATGCGCGTGGCATGAAACGCGTGAGCAAAGTGCCCGTTAATTCAATGGTTTGGTCTGAATCCAACAGAGCTGACTTGTAAAGCTCGCTTGTTTCAGAGTCCGCTGGACTCGTCACAAGCGAATAAAGGCGCGGTAAAAACGGCAGCGTAAACAGCGACAGCGCCGCGAGCGTTGCGCCAAGCGCTTTGTGGCATTGAAAAGGCACCGCATTTAAAAGCGCGAGCGCCAAAACCAAAGCAGCAACAAGGCTAAGCGGGACTGTCGAGAAGGCGTGAAGCAGGCTTTCGTCACTGGTGATGCGAGCGTTGAGCACCAAACCAATCAAGCAACAAACCGTCAGCGCAATGGATCCAAAGCGGTACAAACGGCCAAGGCGTGGTGCTTGAACCAGTGAGAGAGGCAACGAAACCGCAAGTGACAACAAGGCGACTGCGCTGTAGAGCGAAAGCGCCATGAAACAGGTCACAATCCGAACGGTTAGCGGCAGATCTGGCGTGGCCGCAAAGAATCGCGCGGCTTCAAACAGGCCAACTAAAACAGGCGCAAGTGAAAGATTGAGAGCAAGCGGACAATAACGCATGCGCTCTTGTATCGTGTCTTAGTGGTTTTGTGTAGTTTTCATGAATCTTTTCACGGTTGTTCAAATGGTTTTGAGCAAAACCAAATCGACTTTGAGCAATCGATCGTTTGTCGCTGCAAAAAACGGGGTCGCAACTGACTCAACGCTTGCTGAGTCAGTCGCAAAACCCAGTTCGCGTTTCAGCGTTTTCAATGTGGTTTCTCATCAAACTAAAGCGTCATGTTGTGCGAGATGGGTTTGACAATGGGCAAACCACATGGACCACAAGCTAACGTTGCGTTGGTTTTGGTAGAAAAGTCACTTTCATTGGGTTGAAGTTGCTTTAGTACCGGCGTCAAGTTCGGTAAAACAGACGCACATCAATCAGGAGTAGCTCTATGCAGACCTTTGAAGCCTTTCTTGCGAGCTTGAAGACGGCTGAAACCGACCGCGAAAAGAGCAATCGGTTCGAAGATTCAGTGCAGCGCTGGTGGAGAATGGAGCCAGCGTTCCGTGAGGAGACCGTCAATCTTTGGAAGTGGCGTGACTTTGCTGACTACGCTGGGTTCAATGACTTAACGGGTGTGGCTCGTCAAGACCTTAACATACAGCTGGTGGCCGAGATGTCGCCCGCTTTGCCGCTTGATTTAGACTCAAACTCAAACGCCATCAACCCAGATAAAGGTGCGTCACAAGATGAACCGAACCGTGAATTCTGGGCAATTAAGTGCAAATGCTACGCGCACGACCACGCAATTACCAAGAGTGAGATTGATTCACTGCTAAACCACCGTGAAATCTTTGTGGTGGAGGGTCGTCGCTACCGTTTTTCACACTTCGTTTGGGTCGCAGTCGGGGGCAAATGGGCCAAGGACGTTCGAGAATATGCCGATAAGCTCAAGAATCTAACGGTGATCCAAGCTGCACACTTGGCGAAGTTTGATTGTTGGGATGAAGAAGTGCCCTTGCCACTGCCCAAAGCCATGTCGGATTACGAGCAAAACGCCGTGGCATCGGGCCGAAGTTACTTTAGTTTGCCGAACGAGCAGGGAGAAACACCCACGAGTGGCAAGCTCATGCTGTCGATCGGGGTTGACAAGACCCTGTTGACGCTTCGGTTAATGGAAGAACTGCTCACTCAACAAGCAGAAGGCGAGTCGTCTAAGCGCACAACCGGCGTGGTTTTATGTTGTGTCAAGTCGGTTGAGCAAATGAACGAGTTGGCATTTGCTTGGAAAGCCGAAGCTCGGCTCAATACCAACGACGCATTGCACGGTGCTTTGCGTGTTTTGGGTGTGTACGCAGACAACAACAACGAGAAGGATGTTAAGTCTAAGCCTCAAAAGGTGAAGAAACTGGTCAAAGGCACGAACGCTGCGAGTGAAGACGGCGCGGCTCGGTCGTTTGCCGGTCCAGTTTTGCGCACAACCAAACAGGCACAAACGCTTTTCTTGTCGCTTTTGCGCACTTACAAAGAGCAATCAGAGCAAACCTCTAATGGTTTAACGGTAGTCTTAGCCACTTATGAGTCGTTGGGCATTGTGCACGACGCTCAACAACTCTTGTTCATGTCGACGATGTTTGAGGATGACGGTCCGCAGGGTGAGTTTGACCTTGTTGTCACTTTGGATCTTCCGCCAGCGTCGGCGACAAAGATCAAACCTCAGGTTAAGAAACCTGAAAAACAAAAGAACAAGAAGCACACAAAGCCTCAGTCTCAGCTCTCGCGTAAGCTTACATTTGAAGAAGACCTGTTAGAACGCGGCTTGACCATCACGACTTGCGTTCAAAACGAGGACTACTTACAGGCTAAACGACGTCTCTACGTGTCCGTTTCGCAGAAGAAAATCGACTATGAGGCTGGGGAACTGCCTCCACCCGCTCAGATGAAGAGCTTGGATGCTTAATCAACGGCCTCATGTCGGTTTGGTTTTAAGCTCAACCAACGCATCAACGACATGATGATTGGTTGGTTTTGCTCTTTGATAGAACGTCAACGAACTGTTGCTGGTTTAGTTTAACGCTGAACCAAAGCGTCAACGTGTTGATGATGGTTTGTTTAACCACTCAACCAAACCGTCAACAGGTTGAATGCAGGTTGGTTAACCGTTAAACCAAACAGTCTTTGCCATGAATCTGGATTGGTTTTGTGCAAAACCAACTTAAAAACTGTTCGTTGACGTGCTGATTTATTTTGAAACTACTTTAACATCGTGTAGTTTATCGATCGGTTCAACATCATACTAAGGAATCATCATGAAGAAGGTCTCTCCGTTCGCCATTCATGCACAGCGCAATGAGGCCGTTTCTGGGTTCTTCCAGAAGATTTTGCCCATCATTACGAAGATTGCAGCTCTTGTTGATATGCCTGTCTTTCAGATCCTTAAGCAGGCGGTGCAGGAGTATTTGACTGAACTAGACACGGGTTGCTCCATTCACTACTCGGATCTGAAGAAATCCGATGGCGTTGTGGACCAAACTGTGAAAGGTACACGCGCTCACATCCAAGCCCTCTTGGTGCATCCAGAAGAGGATATCGCCAAAGCAGCTCGCGTCGTGTGGAAGTCGATTGAGCAGTACGGCTCACCAATCAATCTTCCCTTCAACGAGTCTTACGCCATTGTCGCGCGCATGCTTCGTTCACTTGAAGCTGTGGATGCTACAGCGCTCGACAAGACGCTTACGACCGCTTGGGTCCGTAAACTGCGTGTCTGCTACGACGAGTTTCAGGCGTTGTACGATCAGTACACCAGTGAACATCAGAATCTTTCACATGGTCGCGTGAAGATTAAGAAGTCAGCGCTCAACACTGCATGGCGTAACATGATTGACGCCATCAATGGCTTGAGCGCCATCAACCCGAGCCAGGAGTTAGATGAAGTGATCGACACCATCAACTTCCACATTCTGGCTCGTAAAAATGCTGTGAAGCAGCGTCAATCACGCAAAACCAGCGACGCACAAAGCGAAACCAGCGAATCAACAAACATTGACTTGATTGTTGAATCAGAAAACGAAGCCGACAAGAACTAATTGTCGATGACTTCAAACGTGAAACCGCTTCGATTCTGTTTTTTGACAGAGTCGCCAAGCGGTTTTTCTATTTGTTTGGCATTTTCTGAACAGCACGCATGCGCGTCGCAGATTTATTGGGCGAGTGCGATTGAGCCTCAACGCGCGTTGCAACTTCAGCAAGTCAAACCGATTGGGCAAAAAACAAAGGAGACATTGTGAACGCTCGACGCGTGGAATGGCCATTGGCCGCGCTCGGTTTGGTGGGCGTGGCATTTATTCTACTTTTTCTGTTCGTGGCGCTGTCTCGCATTTCTTATCCATACGAAATCGAGTGGATGGAAGGCGGTCTCTTGACACATGCGGCCCGATTGCTGGAAGGGCTTCCAATTTACGCAAAACCTTCTGCCGATTTCGTGCCGTACTTTTACACGCCTGGCTATCCCATGTTGATTGCGCTGCTGGCTAAGTTAACCGGCGGACTTTCGTTTACCCTGGCGCGACTCATCTCTTTATTTTCCACATTCGTTTCGATGTGGATCTTGTTTCAGATCTGTGTTCGAGAAGTAAAAAAGAACCACGATCATGCTTTTTGGTATGGCTTGATTGGCGTTGGATTGTACGCGGCGCTCTTTCGAACCAACGGCGCATTCTATGATCTGGCACGACCTGATTCACTGATTCTCATGCTCATCGCAAGTGCGGTGTACATTGCTTATTACCATCCAACCTATGTTGGGGCTGCACTGTCCGGTGTGATTTTGGCTGTGGGATTCTGGACAAAACAGACCACAAGCGTCTTTGGCCCTGCAATTGCGATCTATTTATTCGTTCGAAATTGGCGTCATGCCATTGTCTTTTGTGTCAGTTGCTTTGTGCCAGCTGCTTTGGCTGTTTACTTCTATAACAAAACAACAGATGGCTGGTTTTGGACGTTTATCTTTTCAGGACATCAAGGCCACTTATTCTATTGGAAGAATATTCTCATGGAATACTGGCGCGATGTGTTGTTTTTGGCTCCAATCTTGCTGTGCGTGCCACTCCTTTGGTTCCGATACAAGGTTAACATTCCAATTCTGTCACTCCTGCTGGCTGTTTGGTGGCTTTATGCCTTCTGTTTCCGTGCGGCAACATTGAACTATGTGCCTCACATGTATTATCGCGAACTGTGGTATGAGAATCCTCGGTTCTTAATCTTGATTCCACCTGCATTGTGCGCGCTCGCTTGCTTTGCGTACCGCGTGCAGCATAAAGCCAAAACCTTTACGGTGGCTGGACATGGCTACTGGCTTTGGATGTTCGTTGCAGCAGCGGGTGCCAGCGGTTTGAACCACTCGACCCAATGGGCGTACAGCAACTGTTTCATGCAGCTCACTTATTGTGCCAGCGCTCTCATTGCCATTGGCTTGGCAGATCTGATTGAGCAGCAGCGCGGTCGGTGGCTTATGTATGCAGTTGTGGCGATTCAGTTTATTGCTTTGGTGTATCGACCACTTGTGCAAATGCCGCGCTCTGAAGACTTTGATGCCTTGGCTGGGTTGGAAAATAAACTCGCAGACATCAAAGGCAAAGTGTTTTTTCCGGCGCACCCTTTCTATAGTTATGAAAGAGATCATGAGATTCACATTCACCAAATGGGTATTCAAGACGTTGCCTTTATGGGTGGTGTGCAAGATCTGGCAAAACGGATTCGCAGTGCTGAATGGGGTGCGATTCTCATCGACCGCGAGAACCGTGTGCCCTATTTAGAGCCAGCTTATTACTTAGCCGAGCGTTTGCAGTACTCATCTAAGCGACAACTAAGAACCAAAACGGGCTTTTTGACGCGTCCAGATACTCTCTGGCTGCCCCAAGATCCCACAGAGCGTTTGATCGACAACAAGTTTACAGCCAACTTTGAGGCAGGCGAGTTTACGGGGTGGACCAAAGAAGGCGAGTTCAGCTTGACCACTGTGCACATTGAAGGTCAACAGGGCCAATGGCGCACAACATCTTCACAAAAAGGCGAAGGTCAATTGCAAAGCGCTGATTTTGTTCTTGAAAATCGATTCGTAAGTGCGCTACTCATGGGTGGAAAGGGTCAGTTAAAGGCTCAAGTCGTTTGCGATGGGCACACTTTGGATATGGAGATTCCAAAGAAGCTCGATCGAATTGTGGTCGATGCTCAAGCCTGTTTGGGCAAGAAAACCCACATTCTACTTTCAGACTTTGACTCAAACGTCAGTCTGACCGCCGATGACTTCCGCACCTTCGACTTCCTTTCTGAGACAAAGCCGACACTCGCTCTGTGAGTTTGGCTGGTCAAACTTTTAAAACCAAAAACGAGATTTTGCTTCTGTTCGCTCTCAAGGTGAAAACCTAAAAGGCGAGAGTGGGTTTTTCTGCTTTGGAAAATGAACCCAAATTCTTCTCGGACACTTTATCCGAAACAGAAGATAAAAAGGTTTTCCACAATTTTGATTCATCCGACGCGTCAAATGAATCCAAAATGTAGTCTGAGAGTTTTTTGAACGCGTCAAATGAATCCAAAATGTAGTCTGAGAGTTTTTTGAACGCGTCAAATGAATCCAAAATGTAGTCCGAGAGTTTTTTGAACGCGTCAGATAAACTCAAAATGTAGTCCGAGAGTTTTTTGAACGCGTCAGATAAACTCAAAACCTGATCTGGATTTTTGAAAATTTAAACGGTTAAAGCCGATTCTTTCGCCAGGTCTTTAAAAGCGCTTCTATTTATTGCGATGAAGTGGACTGAGTCTTCATTGGACATTGTGACCAAACCCGTTTGTGGGCCATAGGTCTTTTTGGCTTAAAGCGTAAAAAGCACTTTGGACTTTTCAACTTTAAGATGCACACTTGGTAGATGCCCAAATGTGCGCTGTGGTTTGGTGTGACATGGCTGATGATTTAGATTTTAAGCTTTCTACAAAGAATATTCTTAAGTTTACATTCCCAAACATCGCTTCAACCATTTGCATTAACATCTATGGACTGGTCGACACGATTTGTGTTTCCAGGTTCATCAATGAAGAAGCACTTGCCGCTTGCATGATCGTCTTTCCGCTGATGTCGATTGCATTAGCCATGGGATTTATGATCGCAACTGGCGGCATTGCATTGGTTGCAAAGCAGCTTGGCGAGGGAGAAACTCAAAAGGCCAGAGAGAATTTCTCGCTTTTTGTCTTATTTTGCATTGGCATCAGTTTAGCTTTGTGCACTGTGGCCTTGCTGTTTCGCCAAAATATTCTGATGGCCATGGGAGCAACTCCAAGTTTATATCCCTTGTGTGAGCTCTACGCTGTTCCCATCTTTCTTGTGATTCCCTTTGCAATGAGTGGATTTGTTATGCACATGTTTTTGGTTGGTGCAGGCAAACCCAAATTGGCCTTTGCGCTTTCTTTGATTGGAGGCGGCTTAAACATTGCAATGGATGTTGTCTTTTTGGGTGTATTTCAGTGGGGCATTGCAAGCGCTGGGTGGGCTTCTTGCTTAGGATATGTTGTGCAAGGCATGATTGCAGCCTGCTATTTTGCTTTTAATCAAAAAGGAATGCTCCGTTTTGTTCGTCCACATTGGAATGGACGAGCAATCTTAAAAGCTTGCAGCAATGGCATGAGTGAAATGGTGGGTGTGCTATCTTCTAGTATTACCCAAGTGACAATGAACATTATTTTAATGAGCACCGTTGGCAAAGATGGCGTGGCCGCAGCTGCCGTCGTGATGGGCGAGCTCGGTATTTTGACTTCAACATGTGCAGGCTACAACCAAGGAATCTCTCCAGTTGTGAGTTACCATTACGGCAAAAAGGACTTAGACTCTTTAAAGTTGCTGTTTAAGAAATCGATCCTGATTCTTTTGGTTTTATCTGTGCTCACTGTTGCAGCCTCTTTTAGTGTAGCGCATCCATTTACTCTTATTTTTACAGATGCAGACAATCCTGTGTTTTCAATGGCTGTGAATGGGATTCACCTCATCT
The DNA here is from genome assembly GCA_045639945.1 of Myxococcota bacterium. GTDB lineage: Bacteria > Myxococcota_A > Bradymonadia > UBA7976 > UBA1532 > UBA1238. The sequence goes on along the minus strand of JAZUEA010000466.1, from coordinate 2,670 downwards.
CGATTTCGTTCTTATTGCTCGGAGTGAATTTATTCGGATCGTCGCTTTTTACTGCTTTAAACGATGGGAAGACTTCCGCTTTTCTCGCTTTGTCTCATTCTCTTGTTTTCTTAATGGCTTGTTTGCTCATTTTGCCCAGACTGCTTGGCTTAAATGGCATTTGGCTTGCGTTTCCGTGTGCAGAGGTCTTGTCGATCATTGTCACTGCAGTCATTTTGATAAAAAAGCGCGCACTCTATCACTACCTCTAATTGCTTTTTGTCTTTAACTTTTTAATGAGACAAACCCACCGCGTGGATTTTGCCTTGATGAGAGAAACTTGCTGAGACCACTGCGTGGATTTAGGCGGGCAGGTGAGCGAGCGGTTGATATGAAAAAGCCCCTTGGCCTGTTGGCTTTGGGGCTTTAATGAGCTGCAATGCGCTTTGTGGGATTAATCGTTGCTATTGAAGTAATCCCAGTGAGGCTCGGCGGCCACACCATCGATGGTGACAGATTCCGCTGAACCGAAAGCGCAAAGGCCAATGGCGTTGCAGACAACACCGTTCTTGCCGCCGACGACCGGATCGCAATCAGCGGTGATGGTGTCTCCGTCGATGTAGGTGTCCATGCCGCCCACGACTGCGAGGCCAGCGGTCACAAGCTCTTCAGTTGTACGGCCCATGATGGCGAAAATGGTGTCTCCACAGACCACTGAGCAAGGCTTGTTGGGCTCATCTTCCGGTGGGACGTAGTTTGCGCAGGCAACCGGGCACTTCATGGCGTACAAAACCTTGGCTTGCTCAATGAAAGTCGTCAAGGTTTCCAAGGTGATGTAACCGGAAATCACGCCGTTCTCGATGTTGAAGCCGTTGTCGGTCACGCTGGGCGTACCAGTCGCACACGCTTTCTCGCCCTTGGGATTGAACTGCACGCCCTTGATCGGCACAGAGAGCTCGAAGGTTTCAGCCGACGCGTCAAGTAAACCGCATTCGAGGCTGGCGTTCGGCATGACTGCGAGCGGGGATTGGCTCGGATCGCGATTTGTGAACGAGGTCGGATCGATGTTGAAGTGACTTAGGCTGTATTGCTCGTTCTGCTGTCCGAAGTGAACGACCAAATCCGAGCTGGCGGCCTGCGTTGCGGTTTGACCGGCGGACCAATTCTGCAATGTGGCCAAGAGAACCAGGCGAATGTAGTTGTACTGGTTCGCCGTGAACAAATCGTTGATGGAAGTTGGCATGTAGTAGGAGATCGACTCGACTTGGTTGATGGCGAGATCGACCAACATGTTCAACTGGGAGCCTTTTTTGGCGGTGATCAAATTGCAACCGACCGCAGTGGCTTCTTCTGCGTTCTTCGGGAAGTTGAAAGAGGTCACGCGGGCCGCAGGGCCGAACTCATTCACTTCACCCATCTCCTGGGTGTCTTCACCGTTCTCGCAAGTTTCTTCAGAACCGCCTTCGCCACCTTCGCCGCCGTCGCCAGCGCCACCCTGGAAGCCGCCTTCGCCACCTTCGCCGCCTTCGCCGCCTACCCCAGAGTCTACATCCATGCTGGCGTCTTCTTCGATGCCAGAATCTTGAGTGCCCGCACATCCTCCGTCGCCAGCGTCTGAATTCCCATTGTTGTTGCAGTGGAATTCGATCACTTCAGAATCTTGGTAAGTGCTGACGGTATCATCATCGTCGCTGCTGCAACCGGCGAAAGTCAGGCTCGCGGTGGCCATGCAGAGAATGAAGAGTTTGCTCAGGTCCTTCATGGATTTTCCTTTGGATTTAGTTGGTTACCGTAATAACGGGGCGCGTATATTAGCAAAAACTAAGAATAAGTAAAAGTCTCATTCCTAAAATGCTTCGTTCTTTGACAGAACGTTTAGGCAGATTCTGTATTTAACTGAGATTTTTGGAGAGGGGACAGGGCGGATTTTGGTTTTGAGTGCGGCGTTAGTTGTTGCGCAAAATGGAGAAGCGGGTTTGAGGTGCAACGCTATCGATGGTGACGGCCTCGCTTGCGAACTCAAAGCAGAATCCAATTGCGTTGCAGGCGGGCTTGGTTGTGTCTTGGTCGTTTGAGCTGCAGGCTGCGGAGGCGGTTGTGCCTTCTAAGTACGCGTCGAATCCACCCGCGAACGAGATGCCTAAATCAACCAACTGCTCGGTTTCACTGGTGAAGAGGCTGTAGAGTGTTTCTTCGCAGATTTCGTCGCAGCTTTCTTTGGTGTTGCCTTTTTGGGTGCAACTGGTCGGACAGAGATTGTTGTAGATGATCTTGGCTTGATCGATGAGCTGAGCGAGCGTTTCGCGGCTGATGTACCCGGACAACGTGGCGCTTGTGAGGTTGAAGCCGTCGCCGCTGGCTTCGAGTCCGCCTTGGAAGACACTTTGCAGGAGATCGATGCTGAGGTCGACGCCCATGATGGGTACGCTGGCGCTGATGGTGCTGGGCTCACTGCGAAGTTGGGCACAAGTGAGGTCGGCGTTTTCAAAGCGGATTTGCTGTGCGTTGCTTGGATTTAAGCCGACGTAGGAAACCGGATCGATGTTGAAGTTTGTGAGGCTGCGCTCGGCGTTGTGCTGACCCACGTAGAACGAAAGGCTGGATTTGCCCGCTTGGTTTGCTGTTTGTCCGGCGTGCCAGTCGTTGAGCGCGGCGAGAACGATGGCGGAAATGTAGTTGTTCTCGTTGGGG
>JAZUEA010000465.1:0-5113 GCA_045639945.1 Myxococcota bacterium | reverse complement strand
GCAATCGGCAACGGCACCGGCGGCCGAGACGCCGAAAAATTCGCTCGCGACACTCTAAAAGACGCAGGCCTCAAAGACGTGATCGTGGTTCAAGTCAACGAATCCGGCGCTTCGATTTACTCGGCCTCCGACATCGCTCGCGAAGAATTCCCCGACCTGGATTTGACTGTTCGTGGCGCAATTTCCATCGGCCGCCGCTTACAAGATCCGCTGGCTGAACTCGTAAAAATCGATCCCAAATCGATTGGCGTGGGCCAGTACCAGCATGATGTTCACCAGCCGCTTTTGCAGCGCAAGCTGGGCGACGTTGTCGAAAGTTGCGTCAACCACGTGGGCGTGGACTTAAACACCGCGAGCGCACCACTTCTTTCACAGGTCGCCGGCATCAGCGGCGCACTTGCCAAGCGCATCGTCAAGTACCGAGAGCAAAACGGCGCCTTCAAGAGCCGTGCTGAACTTCTCAAAGTCACCGGCCTTGGACCGAAAACATTCGAACAATGCGCCGGCTTCCTTCGCATTCCTGGCGCCGAAAATCCGCTCGATGCGTCCGCCGTGCACCCTGAGCGCTACGACTTGGTCGAAACCATCGCCAAAGGTTTGGGCATTGGCCTTGCGCACCTGTTCGGTCCCAAAGAAGAGGTCAAGCGCATTAACCACAAGCGCTACGCCGTCAGCGTGGGCGAATTGACGCTCAAAGACATCTTGGCCGAACTCGAAAAGCCCGGCCGCGATCCGCGCGCTGACTTTGAACCGCCGCACTTCCGCGAAGATGTTGAGAAAATCGAAGACTTAAACGAAGGCATGATTTTGGAAGGCGTGGTCACCAACGTCACCGCATTCGGCGCGTTTGTTGACATTGGCGTGCACCAAGACGGCCTGGTTCACATCTCCGAACTCTCAACCAACTACATCACCGATCCGAGCCAAGTGGTTTCGCCTGGCGACAAACTCAAAGTTCGCGTGCTCAGCGTGGACATCGAGCGCAAGCGCATCTCGCTTTCCGCACGCATGGAACTTCGAGACGGCGAATCGCAAGGCCAACACCAAGCTCGCCAAAACCAAGGCCCGAACCGCCCCGGCCAAAAGCGCCAAGAACCAAGTCGCGGTCAAAACCGTGGCCCCGCCCGCAAGCAGGACGACGGCTTCCGCAACAACCCATTCGCAGCGCTCCTCAAGCGCTAATTGATTTTCTTCCAAGCCACGGTGGGACGCTCTTCAAACGGCGTCTCATCCTCCGCATCCTCATCCAACTCCTCGAGCTCATCCTCCACGATTTCCAAAAAGTCATCGCCCAATTCTTCGAGCTCTTCGCTGACCTCATCCAGAGAAAGTTCAATTAATTCAATCTCTTCCGCGTCTTGAACCACGGTTTTGAGCGAGCTTTCCTCCAATCGTGGCGCAGTCGATTTTTCGGCTTCCGACGCCAAGCGAGCGACCAAATCCGCCGGCGACAAATCCTCCGGACTCGCCGCCATCGACATCTCGAAATCCTCTTCTCGCTCTTCTGCCGCGATTTCCGCTGTTACTTTCGTCACTTCCGCGGATTCAAAACCAGAAGTGACTTCGGGCGTTGATTGCGTAATTTCTGGCGCAGACGATTTTGGAGCCGACTCTTCCTGCTTTTTGAGAAGTGGCGGAAGCGCATCCACACAAAGCCAAGCCTGCGTGTCTAAATCGAAATCACCAAGCGTCGAGTCATTTGTTTCTTCGGGCGCTAGCGTTTTTTCAGCCGCTTTTGTCGCAATGACTTCATAGTCTTTTGTGTAAAGCGGTGTCGCATTTTCCGTTGAAGCAGGCTTTTTTTGAGCACTCTCCGAAGTTGCAGGCGGTGACGCTTTTTCTGGCGGAATTTGAGCCGGATGTGCTGACAGAAGTGGTGTTTTTTCTGATTTTTTAGGCACTTGCGGAAGAGCTGGAAGTTTAGGCAAAGCAGGCTTTTTTGCAGCGGGCTTTGGCGCCTCCACTTTCGGCGCATCCGAATTCGATTTAGGCGCAGACAATTCCGCAATCAACGCATCGGGATCGATACGCAATTTGGGCTTAGCACCAGCGCGCAACAACGTGCTCGCATCCACGATCTGTTCAGGCGCAGGTTCCGGTTGAGCAGCGCGTACCAAGGCAACATGCGCTTCTAATTCGGTGCGCAATTTCAAATAGGGACGCTTCGCATCGAGCAGAATCGCTTGGTTCAAATCAGCCAACGAAGCATCAAACGCCCCGATTCGAGCCAGAGCATCCGCCCGACGAGCCAGGTAGTAAGCGGCATCTTTGCGATTTTGAAGTTGCAGCGATAAACGCGCAAGCTGCTCCAAATGCCCCAAATGATCGGGTTCGCGTTCCAAAAGTTGACGATAAATCAGTAACGAGCGCTTAAAATCAGAACGTTGTTCAGCCATTCGAGCCATCCCACACGAAGCGGCAAACTATACTTCGCTTAGAACGCGAAAAGAAATCGATAGGGTTTGCGGATCGCACAGCATTTTTGTACACAGCTGCGAACAATCAACTTCGGACAATGCACCATGGAAGAAGAACGAAAGTACGTCTGCTGGAAGTGCCACCACGAAATCGACACGACGGTGAAGGTTTCTCGCCAAGACTCCTGCCCTGCTTGCGACGCCGATTTGCGCGTTTGCAAAAACTGCCGTTTCTGGGACCCGAGCTACCACAACGAATGCCGCGAAAATAGCACTTACTACATTCGCGACCGCGAAAAGGCGAACTTCTGCGGCGCCTTTGAATTGCGCTCCACCACCGACGCCGACGCTGCTGAAGCCAACGACGCTCGCGCGAAATTGGAAGCCCTTTTCAAAAACATGAAGTGAATCGAAATTTTCGATTCTAACAAAAAGCCCGAACTCGCAATTGCGAACTCGGGCTTTTTTATTGGTTTTACCAGAGATTACTCGCCGCTCACTACGCAAAGGCTGAACGCCGACGCGCCACGCGAGCCTGATTGGAACACGCCACGAACTGCACCACCAAAGACTTCGTAAAGCGACGGAATGTCTTCGACCGGCGCAATGCCCGAGAAAAAGCGGAACAAGAAATCACTATCGTCTGAGACACCGTAGCGACGAACCAGAACCGCACCGCGAACTCCTCGTAATAATTCACGAATTGCTCGCTGTCCTAACGCGCCTTCAACAGGGCCGGCCAAATACGCGCACAGAACACCGCCGGCAGCCATGGCTTCAGCGATTTTCTCAATCAAAATCGGCTGTGCATTGTCACGCAGCAAAATCGCAGGCGCGCCGTCAACTTCCAAAATCGGACCAACCAGCGCAACCAAGCGACGACCTTCGCACAAGCCTGCAAGCGCATCTGGCTCAAAATCGTGCGCAAAACGGATTTCTTCGTAAATTCCGTCGCCTTCGAGCAAGCTCAAATCGAGCAAACGACAATCCACGCCTTCGCCTAAAATCGCAGCTCGCGGACGATGCGCGTAAATCATCGGCGACGGCAATTGCAACGGCGCTTCGAGCGCAACCGCCTGATCGAACCGATCGATCAACTGATACGGCGGCAAATCGGAATACGGCAAATCCGTATACTGCGCCTCAACATGCTTGCCCCAGAGCGAGCTCCAAGGCATGTCCGCCAAAATGCCGGAAACCACAAAGGTAAGCCGACCTGGGCGGGCTTGCTCGATTTCAACCAACGCAGGTTCAATGTAAAGCGCCGAAAGTCGTTCCAAAGACGGACGAGTATCTGCGCCAGAAAGCAAAGCATCGCGATAAGCCTGCACGCCTTGCGCCTGCGCTCCCGCGTCGAGCGGAATTGAGAACGAACGCAAACGCGCTGCACTCTGCACCTGCAACAGCACGAAATCGCTCAGACTCGTGTACTCCAGACGAACTTCGTCGCGCGCAGGCGCCTTCAACGGCCAAGAATGCACGCGCGGCAAAACTTCGCGCCAAAGCACCAACAAATCAGAAGAATCGCCGCGACCTTCAAGCGCGCGCTGAGCAACATCGCTCGACAAAATGACGCGCTCCGACAAAGTAGGCACGCGCGACGGCAAAGGCACCGCACGCAACTCCGCCGCCAAACGACGAAGCCGCAAATCCTCACCCGTTTCGATCCAATGCGCAACCAGTTCGGCCAGCGGATCGCCGGAATCGAGATACATGTCGAACGGCGTGTTGCGAGACCAGCCCGGAGCAGCGGCAAGCACCAATTGCGCAACCGCACGCTCAATCTCCACCGAGCCAGTTTCTTCAAGCGTGCGAACGACTTGCACGGCACCTGCCATGCGAACTCGACCAAGCGGCGCTGTTTCAAGCAACGGCAACAACGCCATCGCCGCTTCACGACGCGCTTCATCCGTGGTCGCCGCCTTAATCAAAAAGAGCTGGCTTAAAACCAGACCTTCGCCGTGCTCCAACGCCGACGCCACGCCCAACGCTCGACTCGCAGCCGATTCGATATTTAAAAGCGACGACGTGAGTTCGATGTGCAAACGCAAACGGCCGATTTCGAAATGACCTAACTGCGCACGGCAGAAGCACAAAATTTCGTCGGCCAAGAAAAGCGGGCCCGAACTCTTGGACAAGCGTGCCATACCACACAGCGCTTCCAGGCCCACGCTGAACACACCCGGCTCAGCATCAACCAAAAGCGCTTCAAGCCGCTCGGCGCGCGCGTGGAAATCTGTCACGCCTTGAAGCGACGGCAGCGCGGCTGCATACGCCGCCGAAAAGTGACGTTCAGCTTCGGTGGTCGCGCCCTGCTGCTCGGCCAAAATACCGCCCAACAGCAGGACTTTTGCAGCCAAGCAATGGTCATCAAGCATGCGACCAATCGCGCGGTGCAAGCTGTCTTCCAGAACCGCGCTCGCCGCCTCAAGACCTTCACAAAGCGCCAAACAAGCCGGCACCACTGCACAGGCAATTTCGGCACGCCAAGCGACATCTTCGGCACGCACACTTTGACGCGCTGTGCGAGTATCGATTTTCTCTTTTAATTTCGCGGCTAAAGACTTAACGAAGCGCCATTGTTGCTCCGCCAACTGCTCAAATTCCGGCAACCCCTGAAGCGCATTTGCACATTGGAAATGCAAACGAATTGCAGCCCGTAAACGACGCTCAACCGGAAAATCTAGCAAATAGTC
>JAZUEA010000464.1:0-5724 GCA_045639945.1 Myxococcota bacterium | reverse complement strand
GGCGGATCTCAATACACAACATCCCCTGCCTGCGCCTCGCCCATTACTTCATCGAAATCACAGCATCGAATCTCAACATTTTGAAGCGCTGCCGAAATCGCTCGCAAATTTTCCAAACTGATGTGCTGCGGATGCGCAAATCGGCCAAACGGCACGTTAAATCCGCCTTTGCGATTTAAGCGATAAAGCCCGTTAAAACCGCATCGATTCAAAAAAATTGCACGCGCCGCCACATCGACCAAAGCGAGAGATTTCCAATCTTGCGCGCGGATTTCGTAATAAATCTCGCGTGTTTGCTCAAATTTTTCGAATCTCTCAAAAATAGCATCCGGCGCTTCGCGTACACCTTGCCAGATTGCACACAGCTCAGCGTTGCGATCGCTCAACACCGCGTGCTGAAACAATTTTTGCCGCGCGAGCAAACAAAATAGCGCACCACCACCCAAAAAAGGCTCGTAGTACGTTTGGATTTGCCCAGGCAATCGCGCCGTTAATTCATTGAGCAGCGCACGTTTTCCGCCCACCCACTTTAAAAAAGGGTACGGCATTGCGCGAGGATTCGAAGATCTCAAGGGACCTCATCTCAAAAGAGGCGCACCTTAAAGCGCGATCCGCAGTATCGCAAGATCTGAGCCTAAGATTTTGAAATAATTCAGGAAATGCTTTCTTCTTTTGACTTAGGACTGCGCCAAAGCATCCAAACTCCAAATAAAAGCGCGGCGACGGAGATCGCAGCACAAACCGCACCCCAGAACCAATAAGGAAGCACCAGCGAATTCGCGATTTGCTGCACGTCGGACGGCATAACGCCTTCAGTGGTATGCGCCTCTTTCATGAACAGGTAGTCACTGCGCGAAAACACCGCAAGTGCAAGCTGCACCGACAAAAACAGCAACACACCTTGAGAAACAGCCGGCTTTTTAAGCGCCAACACACCAAAACAAACCGCAATTAATCCGAGCGAAATCAACACGCCCACAAGTGTGCGCACGTAGAGCACAAGACAAATCGTTGCGATGAGACCTGCCAGCCCTAAACCAATCGTGGTCGCTCGCTGCTTTCGACTCAAAGCAAAACCAATGCCCGCCACAATTGCAGGACCGCAAAGCCCGCCCATTGCAACCAAAGCTTTGGAAACAGACGCACCCACCGGCAGAGCAAAAGTCGCAACGCCCGACGCGTCCGCATGCATGGAAAGCTTTGCAAATTGGCCACCCACCAAAATCGCCGTTAGGCCGTGCCCCATTTCGTGCACATAAGTGGACAACAGCAAAAGCGGATACTTAATCCAATATGTGTACGGCAAAACGTAAAGCAGAACCGTTACAAAAACGGCCACAATCATTAATTGTTTCGGGCGGTTTTGATTTTGAACTGTTAATTCGGTTGTCATTTTTGAGCTCCACATTGCGTGCGATGCAAATCTTGATCGCTGCCTTCACTGGCCGAGAAAATCGCTTCTCCATTTAAGCTATACGCCACTGCTTCACCTTGAGATTCCGTCAGCGGCCCCAGCGCAACTTGAAGCATTTCTGAAAAAGGCAAAAAATTCTCGGGATCTACCTGATATTGATAAATGCCAGTGTACACGCGAATCACCAAACTGCTTTGGTACAAATCCGCACCGGTAATCATGCGGCCAAGATGAATCGGCACACCAGGCGACGCAAACGATCCCAATAAATCCAAAGAATTAACATCGCTCGTAGAAATCGAGCCGCTTGAGCCAAATACGCGAGCAGATGCGGCATCTATTTTTTCGAATAAAAACAAGCGAGTACCATCGTTTGAAACCACCAAGGCTTCGCTGTCGATGATTTCTGAATCCGGGTACGAAACTTCTATTTTGGCGAGAGCATCCACTTCTTCAGGCAATTTTCCTTCAACCAAATCAGGTTCAGGAATTACATAAATCGGCAGAATTTCACGCTTTTTAGAAATACTGTTACCGATATCACCGAGCCACACACAAAATTCACCGGGCGCCAAAGAAGGCGGACACGGCGCACACGCAATGTCCTCGGCATCATTCAATTTCACGTTGCGAATCAGCGTTCGACCGTGCGCACCACCGGTTTCATCCATTAAATAAAGCAGCGAATCATCACCTGAATCATTGTGCGCCCACAAAAGTCCTGGATGTTTTCGAGAAGCACAAAGTCCCGAAATCTCAATCAAATCAGGATCTTCGATTTTTCCAGCCGAAACAGGATATTCGTAACGCTTGCACGATGTGGACACTGCTGCATCGACATTGTCTTCAACCTCGGCATCGTTTTCGATTTCAGCATCGAGCTCAAAAAATGAATCGGGCTCATTAGGTTGCAGCTTTTCAGTGTTTTGCTCAGGGCTAGAGCATGCAGCCACGCAGAGAAACGCTAAAAAAAAGCGCATAAACGACTCCAAATTTGGTTGAAAACATTAAGAACGAAACATGCCACGAAACCAGTTTCGTTCAATAGAGAATAGATAGCGCGTGACGACACGCTTAAAGCCTGGTATTTCGCGCAAGAAGTACACACCACGGGGGCGTTTGTGAACCGCGCACTCAAGCTCGTCTTCTGTTCGTCGCTTCTCGCAGGACCGGCCATGGCCGAAGATCCGCTGGGCGACGACTTCATCTTCGGCTCCTACGGCCGAATCGGAATTTCGTCGGACGGAGACGGCGCTGCTGGGCAAAATGCTCAACTCGTCGGCTATGGTCCAAGGCTTGCCGAGCAAAATTATTTGGAACTCGACTTTGGTTTGTGGGCGTTCAAGCATAAGCACGCTCGCGTCAAAATCATGTCGGGCCTGGCTTTTGGCGACGCCTTTTTCCACTACAACGGCGACTGGAACGCCCAAGTCTCGCTTCGCCAACTTTACTTAGAAGCGGATCAATTGGGAGGCACAGGCTTTTTCACCTGGCTCGGCAGCCGTTCGTACCGTGGCGACGATATTTACCTGCTCGACTTCTGGCCGATGGACGAGCAGAACACCATGGGTCTCGCAGTTGGTTGGCGCGGCCACAACCGCGAAGCAGTGCTTCACACCGGTGTGAACCGCCTAAACCAAGATTACCAATTCGAAAACACCAACATCCCAGACGCGTTCTACGGTTCCACCTCGGTGACCGTGCTTGATCGTCAGCGCAGCGTCACGTCACTCAAGCTCGAACAGCGCTGGGGCGGCAACGATAATGATTTAGGCTTAAAGCTGCGTCTTTACGGCGAAATCCACTACTTGCCCGCTGGCGAAAAACTTTTGGACGGCAGCTACTACCAAACCGAAGGCTTGCCCACCGACTTTGGTTGGCTTGCAGGCGTTCAGTTCGGCATGTGGAATTTTGCGCGCAACGGCCACTTGAACGTTTGGCTGCGCTACGCTTCCGGCTTGGCTGCGTACGATGAGCTCGCGATTCCACAGGCACAAAACCTGGATCACAAGGCCATCGACGCACACGAATTCCGCCTTGCCTTCTCCGGCAATGCCGAATTTAAAGCCACCGACAAGCTCAATTGGGGCATCGCGTACGGCGGTTACTTCCGCAACTTTGAAGACGGCGACGGCAACGACAAAGACTTCGACGATCGCAACGAAGGCGCTTTGGTCATTCGCCCCGAATTGTTCACCGGATTCTTCACACCCGCTGTTGAAGCTTCGGTTCAGTTCAGCCGCGCCAACGGTTTGAACCCCAAGACGCAAAACCAGGACACCGCCGCGATTTACCAATTCGGCTTAGTGCCTGCGATCACATTCTCAGAGAATCCGGGCACTTACTCTCGTCCGCAGATTCGCTTAATCTACTCCATTTCGCTCTTGAACCAGGCCGCCCTCGATCGGTACGCCGCTGGCGATCCTCGTTCGGAAAATGACGTTGTCCACTACTTGGGCGCCCGCGCTGAGTGGTGGTTTGGCCGTGGAGGCGGTTACTGATGTTCAAGAAATTACTGGCGCTTGCGCTCGCTTTTTCGGCCGGTTCCTGCGTCACGATCGATACCGACATGCCTCACGAGACCATCGTCAAGGACTGGCGTGACGAAATCATCTACCAGGTGATGATCGATCGATTCGCAGACGGTGATCTGTCCAACAACTACAACGTCGATGTTCGCAAAGACGTGGCTTACCACGGCGGCGACTGGCAAGGTCTCATCGATCACCTCGATTATATTGAGGATTTGGGTGTGACCGCTTTGTGGATTAGCCCGGTCGTGAAGAACGTTGAAAACGACGCCGGCTTCCACAGCTATCACGGTTATTGGACGCAAAACTTCACCGCTGTGAACCCACACTTTGGTGACTTGGCCAAACTCCAAGAACTTGTTCGCGCCTGCCACAAGCGCAACATCAAGGTCATTCTCGACATTGTCACCAACCACGTAGGCCAGCTTTTCTACTACGACATCAACCGCAACGGCTCACCGGATGATGGCGTTCAGGGCGGCGGTGGCGCAGCTTACCAAAGCCAAAACCAGGATCAGGCATCTGGTCTCGTCCGCGTTTCCGAGTGGGATCCCGATTACGACGCGCGTGGCATTCAAGGTGTGACCTCGCTCGGCGAAAACGGTCCTGCGCCAACAGTTTGGATGGAATGGCCGAACGTTCACCGTCTCGCGCCTGAGCCCGCCGAATTCGCGAACTTCTCGTGGTACAACCGCCGCGGTCGTGTCACCGTTTGGGAAGCCGGCACCGGCCAATACTTGGATTACTGTGAACGCGCCGGCAACGACCGCAACAGCCAGTACTGCCAAAACTACGCGCACCGCCGTCTTCGCGAACAAGAAATTTTGGGCGACTTCCCTGGCGGCTTGAAAGACCTCGCCACGCAGTTACCTGAGGTTCGTGAAGCGCTCATTGACGTTTTCTCGTACTGGATCGACGTGGCCGACTTCGACGGCTTCCGCATCGACACGTTAAAGCACCAAGAGCCTGGATTCTTTGAGGTTTTCGCGCCTGGCATTCGTCAAGCCGCGCTCGATTTGGGCAAGAAGAACTTCTTCATGTTCGGCGAAGCGTTCGACGGCAACGACGAACTTTTGGGCGAATACACCCAGGGCGAAGGCGTGGACTCCGTGTTCTACTTCTCCGCCAAGTACCAGATCTTCGGCGACGTGTTTGGTTACGGCACCGCGGCCACCAAGGTCGCTCGCCTGTACCGCGACCGCAAAGCCAAGTTCTCATCGAACTACGACGACGCCAACTATCCGCCGGATACCCGCAAAGTTGCCGGTTTGCCGCGTTACAACGACAAACCCAAGACCAACGGTCCCATCGACGCGGAAGGCAACGGTTTGGCATCCAAGGACCTCTTGGTCCACTTCATGGATAACCACGACGTCGCACGTATCCTTTACACATACGACCAAATCGCCAACACCGACGACGCTTACAAGAACTTCACCGCAGAACAAAAGAAAGCCGATGCGCGCGATAAACTTCGCAATGCATTGTCCTTCTTGCTGACCACCGACGGTGTGCCCTGCATTTACTACGGCACCGAGCAAGACTTTAACGGCGGCCCCGATCCGGCCAACCGTGAAGACATGTGGAACACCGGCTTCAACACCCAAGGCGATACGTTCAAGCACATTGCCAAGCTCACCCGCATTCGCCGCAAGTACGAACCGTTGCGCCGTGGCACGCTCACCTTCCGCGCGCCTGCCGACACAGCCAAAGACTGCGGCAGCGACAGCGATTGCGGTGGCGGTCGTTGCTCCAACAACATCTGCGTAGATCGCAACC
>JAZUEA010000463.1:0-5025 GCA_045639945.1 Myxococcota bacterium | reverse complement strand
TGAATCTGACGGATCCGACGCTTTCGGACACGGATGGCGACGGTTTGTTGGATGGCGTGGAAGATGCAAACCAAAATGGCTGCCTGGATGACGGGGAAACCAGTCCGGTTTTGCGCGACACCGATGGCGGTGGCGAGAGCGATGGTTTGGAAATCTCGTTGGGACGTGATCCGCTCGATCCAACGGATGACAACACCAGCGAAGATTCCGACGGTGACGGCATTCCCGACATGCGCGAACTTTTGGGTTGCTCTGATCCCTACAATCCGGACACTGATGGCGATGGTTTACTGGACGGTGAAGAAGACCGAAACGCCAATGGTTTCGTAGATGTTGGCGAAACTGATCCGTGTAATCCTGATTCGGATGGAGACGGTATTGTCGATGGTGTTGAGCTCGGCAAAGACTCGACCGGCAAGGCGATTCCAAATGCGACCAAGACGAATCCGCTCAGCGTAGACACGGACGGCGATGGCATTCCGGATGGTGTGGAAGATGCAAACCAAAACGGTATTCGCGATGAAGGCGAAACCAGCCCGATTAAGGTGGACAGCGACGACGACGGCCTGAACGACAATGTGGAAGATAAAAACCAGAATGGTCGTGTTGATGTGGGCGAAACCGATCCAAACAATCCGGACAGCGATGGCGATGGCTTGTTGGACGGCTTGGAAGATCGCAACGCAAACGGCGTAGTCGATGAAGGCGAGACCGATCCGCTTGATCCGGACACCGATGGCGACGGCATTTTGGACGGCATTGAAGATGCCAACCACGATGGCATTTGGCAGCGTGGCACTTACGCGGAAGGTGGCGAAACTTCACCGCTTTTGCGAGATTCCGATGGCGACGGCCTGCCGGATGGTGTGGAAGATGCAAACCACAACGGTCGCGTGGATGAGGGCGAAAGCGATCCGCGCAACCCGGATACGGACGGCGATGGCTTGAACGATGCTGAGGATGACAATCCGATCGTTCACTTGCCGATTCCGTCGATTACAGGCTCCAATCCTGGTGACTGCAGCCAAATGAATGCGCGTTCCAACGTGCCATTCTTCATGATTGCCTTGGCCGCCCTCGCGCTTCGCCGCCGCCGCCGCGCATAATCCCATTCAAAATCGCGGGGTTCGCCCCGCGCTCTCCCAAGGAGACCAAATGGCTCTCGACCGAATTTTCCAGCTTTTGGATGCTGCGATTTCTGCGGGTCAAGATGTTGCGCTTGTGACCATTGTCCGCGCTGAAGGTTCAACGCCGCGTGAAACCGGTGCTTCCATGTTGGTTTTTCCGAAAAACATCATGGATGAAACGCGCATTGACGGCACTGTTGGTGGTGGCAAGCTGGAAGCGCTTGCGATTGAGGCTGCTCAAGATGCGCTTGCTCAAGGCCAAAATCGCTTGTGTACCTTTGATTTAAGCGAAGGTCCCGGCGGCATTGGCATGGCTTGTTCAGGTGTGACCGAACTTTTCATTCAAGTTTTCAAGGCCTTGCCTGAAATCTTGATTTTGGGCGCCGGCCACGTGGGACAAAAAATCGCAGAAGTCGCGCACATTGCTGGTTTCCGTACCAAAGTTGCCGACGATCGCGCTGAATTCGCGAATTCTGAGCGCTTCCCGCATTCCAAGCTCATGTTGGTTGAACCTCACAAAGCTATCGAGCTTGCAGAGGTGACGGAGCGCACTTCAATCGTGATTGTCACACGCGGCCACAGCTTAGATCGTGAGTGCCTTGAAGCCGCATTACCCACAAAAGCCTGTTATATCGGCATGATTGGTTCACGAAGCAAAGTGCCACTCACGTTCTCAAAGCTCGTTGAAAATGGCTTGGATCCAGAAGGCGATCCGCGCGTTTACTCGCCAATCGGCCTGGATTTGGGTGGCAAGTCGCCAGGTGAAATCGCCGTTTCGGTTGTGAGCGAAATTTTGAAATGCGTGCACGGCCACACTGGCAAGCACCATCGCATTCATCGCGAAGGATGATTACTCCACAAGTGGCGTAACGTTACGCCACTTATTTATTTGAGGTGGTGATGGCGGATCGCGTTCCAAATCTCGAAGCTTCGTGGCTGGAAGTGCTAGCAAACGAATTCGAGCAGCCGTACATGCAGGATTTACGTGCGTTTTTGCTTCAAGAGAAACAAGCGTATGAGGTCTATCCAAAAGGCAGCGAGATTTTTAACGCATTTTTTGCGACGCCGTTTGACAAAGTTCGTGTAGTGATTTTGGGCCAAGATCCGTATCACGAACCCAATCAGGCGCATGGTTTAGCTTTTTCGGTTCGTCGCGGAACAGTGAAGCCACCGCCCTCTTTGATCAATATTTTCAAAGAGTTAAATGCGGAATATGGTTTGCCGTTTCCGCAACATGGCGAGCTTACTCACTGGGCAGAACAGGGCGTTCTCCTTTTAAACACGGTACTTACGGTGCGCGCGCATCAAGCGAATTCACATCGTGGACAAGGTTGGGAGCGCTTTACGGATGCTGCGATTGCAGCGTTGAATGCCAGCCGAAATCACCTGGTGTTCGTTTTGTGGGGCGCGCCGGCCGGTCGAAAAGCTGCCATGATCGATGCTTCTCGCCACCTTATTTTGAAAGCACCGCACCCATCACCGCTTTCTGCTTCTCGCGGATTTTTTGGATGCGGCCATTTCCGCACAATCGATGCCTACCTTGCTTCACACGGTGAACCGCCGATCGATTGGTCACTGCCTGCCTAATACGCTGAATTTATTCAATTTCTCAAAAAAACATTCTTCGCCTCAAAAAATCTTCAAAAAACTCAAAAAGTGGCACGCTATTTGCTTAAGGCCAGGTGAAAGTTCTTTTAGCGAATTTATGTGGAGTTTTTACTCCAGCCCGCGATTGGCGATGGAGTAAGCGTACTCCAAAAAAGGGGTCACCGTGGTTCGTCAAGCTTTGATTCTTGCTGCTGGAATGGGTAGTCGTCTTCGTGCTGGCGGTCGTGATACGCCGAAGCCGCTTGTCAAGGTGGGCGGCCTTCCGCTCCTTGAGCGCACGATTCACACTGGTCGCCGCGCTGGCATCGAAAAGTTTGTGATCGTGCTCGGTTATGAAGGCGAGCAGGTGAAAGCTGCCATTGAAGGCAAGCCCGAATTTGAAGGCCTGGAAATCAACTGGGTTGTGAATCCGCACTTCGATTTGGCGAATGGAGTAAGTGTACTCCAAGCGCGTGATCAGATTGATCCGGGTGAGTTCCTGCTGACCATGTGTGACCACGTGGTTGCCCCCGCGATTTACGAGAACTTGCTCAAGG
This sequence comes from Myxococcota bacterium, assembly GCA_045639945.1. Lineage (GTDB taxonomy): Bacteria > Myxococcota_A > Bradymonadia > UBA7976 > UBA1532 > UBA1238. The sequence continues at coordinate 1,754 of JAZUEA010000463.1, read as the reverse complement.
AAAATGCGCGCGGCGGCTTGGTTTTGGCCGTGGATCGCAAGTTGGACACCATCTTCGATATGGATGATGCGACCAAGGTCAAGATCGGTGAAAACAACCGCATCGCCGCCATCGGTAAGATGCTCACTGACTACGATGCCATCGATACCGGCGTTTTCCTTTGTGATCACGCGCTGTTTGATGCGCTTCAAAAGGTTTACGACCACAAGCACGATGCGTCTCTTTCCGAAGGCGTCCAGGCGCTTGCGGCTGAAGGCAAAGCGCATGTCTCCGATATCGGCGCCGCTTGGTGGCAGGACGTCGATGACGATCGCACCCGCGATTACGCCGAGAAGTTGCTGTTCAAATCGTTGACCAAACCCGTTGATGGTCCGGTTAGTCGCCACATCAACCGCAAATTCTCAAAGACCGTTACTCGTTTGGTCATGAACCACAACGTCGTGCCAAACCATATGACGCTCATCGGCTTGCTCATTGGTATCGCCAGCTTCGTTCTCACGGCTTTTGCGAACATCGAAAACGCATTTTGGGTCATTCCGGTCGGCGGCTTGCTTTACCAGCTTTCATCGATGATCGATGGTTGCGACGGCGAAATCGCTCGCCTCAAGTTCAAACACAGCGCCAGCGGCGAGTGGTTCGACACGATTTCCGATGACGTCGTTAACTTGGGTTACCAGCTGGGCGTTGGCATCGCACTCACCAATATCACTGGCCAGATGATTTGGTTGCACCTGAGCATCGCCAGCTTTGTCTTGGGTTGGATTGTTGCCGGAAACTTGTACCACCGCTTGTTGGTTGGTGGCCGTGGCACTCACCTCGCGTTTGAGTGGAGTGATCACTCGCCCGACCGCAGCTGGTTCCAGGCTTGCTTGGCGCGCTTGGAGTTCTTGGGCCACCGCGACACTTACGCGCTTTTGTTAATGATTCTCTCGTTCTTCGGCGCGATTGGCCTGCAGATTGGTCTCGTGGCGAGCCTCATCGTGGTGGTCGGTGTCACCGTTCAGTGGCTCCACCTCATCGTTCGCCCGGCTTCCCGCCCGACTCGCCGCACCGCCGCCTGATTCCTTCAGCGCGCTTTAAAAAGGCATGATTTCGGTCATGCCTTTTTTGTATTCGCAGAATCCAAAATCCGATTCACTTCTTACTTTTTCGAAGCGATTTCGAGCGTATCTCGCAGTGTCTACACTCTAAATACAAATATAGTAATCACTGCTAAGTAATTACTTCACGATTAGAAGTGATTTGAGAAAGATGGAGTGATTTCGGAAGGATGAAGTGATTTCGGAAGGTGGGGGAGAATTACTTGCCTTCGAGCCAGTTCTTCAAAGCATCGAAGCTGTACGCGCGGCCGAGGAAGTTCTTAACCATGTCATTCGCGTCGTCGGCGCCACCGCGCTCCAAAACGCTCTTACGGTAGAGCATGGAGGTTTCGGTGTTCATGATGCCGTCCGTCTTGAACTTCTGGAAGAAGTCTTTGGCGATCATGAGCGACCACATGTAGGTGTAGTAGATGGAGCTGTAGCCATTGAGGTGGCCGAAGCTCGCGTACATGTAGGTGCCGGGCAACTGCGGGTATGGGCTGTACTTTGCGGCGATGTCGTTCGCGATGTCGTTCGGATCTTCGCTGCTGCGGTCGCCAGAGAAGTAGGCGTTCGAAAGCGCTGCGTAGAACATCTGACGCATCACGTGGATGCCCTTGCCGAATTCATCGGCAGCGCGCATCTGAGCGACCATTTCCTGAGGAATGACTTCAC
>JAZUEA010000462.1:0-3044 GCA_045639945.1 Myxococcota bacterium | reverse complement strand
GCAAACCAGAGAAAGCGCGCAATGCCGTCTTCCACTGCAAAGCAAACGAAAAAAGACCAGACGTAACCATGCACGCCGCGCCGCCCCAAAGCGTCCACTTCACCATTTCCGAGTATTCAAGTACCGGAATCACGCCTTGCTGGTGCATAATCGGCACCAAAATGCCCCAACACAAAACCGCGCCAATCAACATGCTGACCGCCGTGTGCAAACCCATAATGCCACCGGCCGCAATCATCAAAACGCTGGGTTCAAACGCGACGGTGTAACTCGCTGCTTTTGCTCCGAAAATTTTGAACAATTCGGGAATCAGCCCAAACGCATCACGCAAAAGCGCAACCAAGCCACCAAAAACGGCGGCAATTCCCAGCGAAATCGCAGAGCGAGACGCTTTTTTCTGTGCTTTTTCGGCCTCTTCGGGAGAAAGCCCAAGCGCCAATTCCTTATCGGCACCGTGCAAGCTTTTCAGCGTTTCCGCCGCCGCAATACCGCTTGGGAACTTGAGCTGCTCGATATTGATCATCTGGCGCTTCATCGGAATCGCGAGCGTCACGCCCAAAACCGCGAGGAAGAAAATCCACGCCATCAAAACGCCCGTATTCATGGATTGATTATTGAGCAGCATCCACGCCGCAATCGCGGAAACCAGCGTACCACCAGTGGAATATCCCGCTGACGACGCAGTGGATTGCATGCAGTTATTCTCCAAGATCGTCATATCGGTCTTGGCGATTTTCAAAACGCGCAGACCTTTCCAAATCGAGAAGGACAAAATGCACGCCGTAATCGCTACACCCAGGCCCCAGCCGGTTTTCAGGCCCACATATAGGTTTACGAGCGACATCAAAGTACCGAGCAAACCACCCATTAAAATGGCGCGTAACGACAGTTGTTTCATGGAATTTCCGCGGTACGTCTCGCGATACCAGCGTTCTTCCAATTCGCGCGGGCTCAGTTTTCTGTTTTCATCCACCGCAGCGGCGTCAGGAGTCGACTTTTCTTCGTTCATAACGTCTCCAATCCCCTAAAACAGGTTCAAAATGGTTCAAAAACGGACGCAGCGTTCTAATCGTATTGAAATAAAATTTCCAGAAAATCCTTAGTGTTTACCGTGTGTTGCGAAACATTTTCGAAAGCATTTCGAATAAAAAATTTCAAAAAAACGCAGAAGGGTGAATTTTCTTCTTGACGTCCAAAACGAAGGGGCGTATAAATGCCTCGCGTTCCACCGACGCCGCCAAGAAAAAGCGGTTACGGAGGAGTGGCCGAGTGGACTATGGCGGCGGTCTTGAAAACCGCTGTGACGAAAGTCACCGTGGGTTCGAATCCTACCTCCTCCGCTCCAGATGCTCGTTGAAATCGCCCACTCCTTTTCTCCTAGTGAGAACGGAACAGAGGGATGCTTGGAGAGATGGCCGAGTGGCTGAAGGCGCTCGCCTGCTAAGCGAGTATAGGAGCATAAACTCTTATCGAGGGTTCGAATCCCTCTCTCTCCGCAAGCGATTGCTTGCGAATGTGTTCTGGCTCTTTTAAAATGCACCCATGGCTCAGCTGGATAGAGCATCGGTCTACGGAACCGAGGGTCGCAGGTTCGAATCCTGCTGGGTGCGCGAGCCCGTCGCCGAAAAGCGGCGGGCTTTTTTTTGGGTTCTTTGAACGGATCTTGTATGGAATCACTCGACGAAACCTTTATGGATCTCTGTATTGCTTCGGCAATGCGAGCAGCCAAACGGGGTGACGTTCCGATTGGTGCTTTGGTCGTCTTAGACGGCGAAATCATTGGTCAGGGTGAAAACTTAAGAGAAGTACAAGGAGATCCAACAGCTCACGCGGAAATCGTAGCGCTCAGACAAGCGGCTCAATGGGTCGGTCGATGGCGTTTAGATCGCGCGAGTTTATATGTAACTCTTGAACCTTGTGTCATGTGCGCAGGTGCTCTCGTGAATTCGAGAATTTCAAGGGTTATATATGGCTGCCCCGACCCTAAAGCCGGAGCAGTTGAATCGCTCTTTGAAATTGTGACTGACAGACGACTAAATCATCGTCTAGAGGTCACAGCGGGCGTAAGGGCAGATGAGTGTGCCGCACTCCTTCGTGCGTTTTTCCAATCTCGTCGAGAAGGAAGGCGTGATCGAGCCCGAGTGTGGAGAGGTGTCCGAGCGGTCGAAGGAGCCTGACTCGAAATCAGGTGTGGGGCAACTCACCGTGGGTTCGAATCCCACCTTCTCCGCATATACGCCCGCCCCCCGTGGAGAGGTGTCCGAGTTGGCCGAAGGAGTACGACTGGAAATCGTATGTGCTCCAAAAGAGCACCGTGGGTTCGAATCCCACCCTCTCCGCAATACTTTTTGTCACTTGCTTTAAGCAAGTGCTTGTGATGACCGGGCCCGGTGGCTGGAGATCGTGAACCCCGCCAGGGCCGGAAGGCAGCAACGGTAGCGACACCTTCGGGGTGTCGGGTTCCGGTCGTCGACCTATCTTCTCATTTTCCCCTTTGAGTTATTGCTGAGGTTGCCGTGTCCTACCTCGTCCTGGCCCGTAAGTGGAGGCCCAGTGCATTTGATGAGGTTGTAGGGCAAGAGCACATCACGCGTACTCTCCAAAACGCGATCAGCCAAGATCGTGTTGCCCACGCCTTACTTTTTGTTGGTTCTCGCGGAGTTGGTAAAACTACGTGTGCGCGTATTCTTGCGCGTGCAATGAACTGCGAGCATGGTCCCACGCCTGAGCCATGTGGCGTTTGCCCGGCTTGCGTTGAGATCCAAAACGGCACCAGTGTCGATGTTTTCGAAATCGATGGTGCCTCCAACAACAGCGTTGACCAGATCCGCGAGCTTCGCGAATCGGCGAAATTCCTCCCTGCCAAGGGAAAGCGCAAGGTCTACATCATCGACGAAGTCCACATGCTTTCGACTTCGGCCTTCAATGCGCTTCTCAAAATTTTGGAGGAACCGGCGGAGCACGTCTTGTTCGTGTTCGCCACGACCGAGGCGAACAAGATCCTGGACACCATTATTTCGCGTTGCCAGCGCTTCGACTTTAAG
>JAZUEA010000461.1:0-7748 GCA_045639945.1 Myxococcota bacterium | reverse complement strand
ATAACAAAGGAGGTTTGGTGTGGCGAGCTTGTCGGGCTCGGGAGGTGGCGGTGTGCGCGACGAAGCCGAGATTCGTGGCCACCGTCGAACGTACATCGGTGCGTTGCCTGGCAAAATCATTCAAGCCATGCGCCGGGCAGGCACCATGAATCCGCTTATTTTGCTCGATGAGATCGACAAAATGGGTTCGGATTTTCGCGGCGATCCAACGTCGGCACTGCTCGAAGTTTTGGATCCTGAGCAGAACAAGGCTTTTCAGGATCACTTCTTGGATGTCGACTTCAACTTGTCCAATGTGATGTTCATCGCAACGGCAAACTCGCGAGAGCAAATTCCCGCGCCGCTGTTGGATCGCTTGGAAGTGATTGAGTTGACGGGTTACACCGAGGCCGAGAAGCGAGAAATCGCCACGCGTCACTTGATTCCCAAGCAAGCAAAGCTGCATGGCTTGGAATTGCCCAAGATTACGTGGCCGAACACGGCTCTTGAGTCGCTGATTCGGCGATACACGCGCGAAAGTGGCGTGCGTAACTTGGAGCGCACGATTGCGTCGGTTTACCGCAAGCTCGCTTGGAACTGGTGCGACAAAAAAGACGCCGGCGAGGATTTCTCCAAACTTTCGGCGCGCATCACGGCTCCAGAATTGGAACGTCTTTTGGGTGCGCCCAAGTATCGCTCTGAAATTTTGAGCGACCAGGACGAAGTGGGCATGGTCAATGGCCTTGCTTACACAAGTTATGGCGGCACAATTTTAGAGATCGAAGTCGCTGTGATGCCGGGCAAAGGCAACATTGAATGCACTGGTTCGCTTGGCGATGTGATGAAAGAAAGTGTCAAAGCTGCGTGGACTTACGTTCGCACATGCGCTGCTCGATTGGGCTTGCCGGCGGATGTTCGCGATACGCATGACATTCACGTTCACTTTCCGGAAGGCGCAGTTCCCAAAGACGGCCCCAGCGCTGGCATTGCAATTGCAACCGCGCTTTGTTCGGCACTCACGGGACACGCAGTTCGCCGCGATGTGGCCATGACAGGTGAGATTTCACTTCGTGGTCGTGTTCTGCCGATTGGTGGACTCAAAGAAAAGACGCTGGCCGCCAAACGAGCGGGCATCAAAACCGTGCTTGTGCCAGAGGCCAACGCCAAAGACGTGGAAGAGCTTCCGGCTGAAGTCACGAAGTCGCTCAAGTTTGTGTTTGTGTCTCGCGTGGACCAAGTGTGGGAAACCGCGCTGGCCGTTTCGCCCAAAAATCTTTGGGTGGCGTCCAAATAATCGCCTTTTGGTCGATTCGCGCCGTTGCACGCGTTTCGCGAGATTTCATGTCGAAAGTGAACAGGCTCGCAAGTTCGATTTTAAGGGCTTGCGAGTGCAAGATTGTGTTCAACGTGTCATTTTGAATTTTGGTCGAGCGAATTCTTTGGATTTCGGCAAAAACGCACGTCTGACGGTTTGTTGTGAGGCTTTGCGATTTTGAAAAAGCAGCAGAAATACAAAAAGACACCATGCAATTTTGCTCGTGACTGCTATTGGTGGTTGCGAATTATGTTCAAAAATGAGAATGCGCTTGCGCCTGCAGTTTTGAAAACTGCTCGATGAAGTTTTCCTCTATCTGCGCCCTGGTTGCGCGGAGGTATAAAATGGCCGTCACAGATGTTCGATTCGATGAAGCCACTCGCGAAGTTATCCAGTCGCTGTGTGGCAAAGAATTGATGTCCTTCGAATGCGACGACGCCGCGTTTGGTCCTTTTGGCGTGAATGCCGTTGAAACCATTGCTTTTCATGTCGGCGACGCCTGCTTTGAAATTCGGAACTTGATGGAAGCGCATGATCGTATGGGGTCGCACTGCGATGTCGCGGTCCTGCACTTCGGCCGATGCGAAAAATTCCGCTCCGCTCTCGCCAAGACGCGCGCTGTTAAGACTCCCATCGAAGAACGCATTCGTTCCATTAAGGTGGTTGAAGAAACTCAGCAGATTTTAAACAAAAACACGATCGTGGATGAGATCCACTTGGTTCGTGGCATTGTTTTCACGTTGGGCGATGGCTCCGAACTTGCGATCGAGAAGGATGTTTGGTTCTCCAAGAACTTAATCCTTACGCGCGGCCGCAATTTGATTTCGGAATTCCGTTCAACGGAGCGCTTCGAAGAAGAAGTGACCGAAAATAATAAGCGTTTGGATGCTCGCTGCACGCGCACGGAAGTGCTCTTTAAGTAAGCGCAGCTTCAAATCTCGTTTGCACAAAAGCCGCAGCTTCGTTTGATGTTGCGGCTTTTTTGTACAAACGGTTTGGATTGAGTCTGCGTTGAAAACTTAAACGCTGGCCAAGAGCGCGTTGATTTTTGCACCAGCGCGTTGCAGTGCGTTGGCGCGGCTTTTTTGAAAGTGCAGATTTTGTGACTGCGGCAAATAAAGTGGTCTGCTCTCAAAAGAATCCTATCTTTCAAAACTCAGCTGTGCTACATATCTGCGGCCCGGGCGGGTAGCTCAGCTGGTAGAGCAACGGCCTTACAAGCCGTGGGTCGCAGGTTCGATCCCTGTCCCGCCCACAGAAATCGGGGCCATGCCCCTTGGAAACCTCAAATCCTCAAGGGTTTGAGGTTTTTTTTTACCTGCAAAAGGAGTTTCCGATGCGGCTTCTTCCTGCCTTCTTTTTCAGCGCGATTTGCTGCTTTGCGGCGGGTTGTGGTGATGAGTCCGATGACGTGCTCGAAGCGGACAGCGGTAGTTCGATCGTCTTGCCTCCATTGGATTTGTTTCAAGATAGCGGTGTGACGCCGATCGTTGATGCGGGCCTTCCGGAAACTTGCGAAATGACAGGTGGCACTTTGACGCCGCCCACTTCGTTTAAGCTTGCGACCTACAATTTGCAGAATCTTTTCGATGTCATCGACGATCCAAACGTGGATGAAAACGAGTTTACGCCAGGTTCCACCTGGACGGCTTCCAAACTTGAAGCGCGCAAAGCTCGTTTTAAAGACGTGTTCACGGACATCGATGCGGATGTGATAGGTGTGCTCGAAGCGGAAAACCTCGAAATTTTAACGGAACTTCGAGATTACATCCGCGACCACGGTGGCCCAAACTATCCGTACATTGCGCTCGCTCGTGGCAAAGATGGACTCGCTCGTGGCATCGATGTTTCGTTGCTCAGCAAGTATCCATTGATTTGTCCCTACACAGCGAACTCGACTGGATGCTCGCGACCCATTACGCGCACGTTTGAATGCATGGGTGAAGACGGCATGATGACCGTCGACGCAAACGTGTACACCGAAGCGAAACCGATTCTGCATTCCGAAATCGATTTTAACGGCGACGGTATTGGCGACTTTTTGGTTCTCGTGAATCACTGGAAAGCCAAGGACAATCATTCGTGGCCTTGCTTGGATTCGAACGACAACCACCGCCGTGCAGGCATGCAGATTCGCGAGTTGCTGGATCAGCTCATCGCTCAGAAGCCGTGCCGTCCCATTGCGATTTTGGGTGATTTCAACACGTGGGATTTTGAACCCGCGTTGATGCAGGACATTGGCACTGTCCTTGATGCCTCTAAACTCACGAAAGCGACCGATGTCTACAATACATGGGGCGAGCGCGGTGTGAGTGCGTCGCATACGAGCAACAGCAACAGCTGGAACAACATCAGCAACAGCTCTTACAACTTTAACAATGTCTGGTCGCGCCTTGATCACATCTTATTGACCGGCAACGTTCGTGAAGGCGGCGAATCAGATTGGCGAGTGGTCAAGGGTTCAACTCAATCGATTCATCCTGGCTACTTGCTGGACAGCGACGGCACGCCCAGCGCGTACAATGTGTACACAGGAAAAGGTTATTCGGATCACTTGGCTGTTCGCGTAGAGCTCAAGCGCAACTGATTCGCTTCATTTCAAACGCGCATTGTTCAAAGCCGCAGGTCGTTTTCGATCGCGGCTTTTTTGTTTGAACGTTCCAATAATGCATTTCAGTGTGAAAACGAAACGTTTCTGTTTAATTTCAAAGAGTTAGGTTTATAGAGGCGGGTTATTGGACTTCGACGCTTGTGGTGAAGTTTGAGGAAGCGGTTGCACCATTGAACGTGGCTTGAAGCTTGCCTTGAACGTTGTACAGGCCTTTGGGCAACGGCGATTCTGTGCTCACGGAAACATCCAGAGCGATATCAAGCGGAGATGTCGTTACAGAAGCGACGTGGTCGAACTGATTTTGAAGTTCTTCAGCTTTTGCGACCGCGAGAGAAATGCCGCCTGTTTTGGCGGCAAGCGTTTGCAAGTGTTGCAGGTCGACGGAATCTTCGTCTTTGGTGCTCAACGCCACGCTGTGCAAGCGCGCATTCACTTTGTTTGCGCGAGCGATGAGAGCTTTGGCGTCGCTTTCTTGGTAGTCGCTGGCTTCACCATCGGTGAAAACAATGATGTCCGCTTCAGTTGCGCCTTGAGTGGTGATGCCTTCGACCAACTTCACGGCATCGTTCAGAGCCTTGTAAAGTGGCGTGCCGCCGGCTGCGGTGACGCGCTCAATGGCCAATTTCACAGCGTCTTTGTCCGTTGTGAAGTCGATGAGGTATCGGCTCGCTTTGAAGCACGATGACACAATGCTGTTGGTCCAACTGGACGAAACGCCGAAATCCATGGCCGCAAACAAAGTGCCTTCGGGCATGTCGCTCACGAATTTTTGGCCTGCGGTCACGCGAAGGCGTTTGGGATCGGTACTCGTGTTCGAAGCGGAGGAGTCGAATACCAAGATCACGCTTGCACCGTCGCCTTTGGGTTCGCCAATGCGCAATTCGCCGATTTCGCCGGTGGCCGTTGTGCCGCCTGAAGTCAAACTGCCCAGCTTTTGAATGGAGAGCTCGCCGTCCAAGCTAAAATCGCTTGATTTCAAGCCTTCGTACAAAAGATTGCCGTTTGCGTCTTCCAACTGAACGGTGAGTGAGAGCGTGCCGCCTTGTTCGGTGAAATTCGTGGATAATCCAGCGGGTACGTTTAATTTCGCGAGTTCGGCTTTTTGATCGCCAGCAACGTTGGCTGTGCCCTGTGGGTTGGTCCAGGTGCCTTCGCCTTTTGTGGCTGGGCACGCAGAGATGCCGCCGTCGGTGTCGCCTCCTTCGCTTTCGAATTCACACGCAGCAAGCGGCAAACAAGCAAGTAACCAGAAAAGCTTTTTCATTGGATTTCCTTTTCTAAATAAATGACATGCGTCCATTGTTCACAATACTTTGAATTGTGAGATTTTCAATGGATAACAGATTGTACGATTTGTGATTTTAGGTTCTGACTGCTTGTGTAATCGCAGAAATGAGCGAAGTGAACGTTGCTTGATTTAGCGATTTAGAGCGAGAGAATTGGACTTTTTTGCCACAAATCACGCGGCGCTTTTCGAGCTTTTTCCATGATTTCCAAAAATTCGTCGCGTGGAATTTCGTGCGCGCCCAAACTCGCAAGGTGATCGGTGTAAACCTGGCAGTCGATGAGTTCGAATCCGGATTGGTGAAGCGCTGCGGTCAAGGTGAGGAAAGCAGCTTTGGAGGCATCGCGCACGTGGGAAAACATGGAGTCGCCGCAAAACACGTTGCCTACGACAAGGCCGTAGAGTCCGCCCACAAGTTCGCCGTTTTGGTAGGCTTCGACGCTGTGTGCAACACCTCTACGGTGAAGTTCTAACAAGCCGGTTTGTAAATCGCTGCCAAGCCACGTGCCGTCTTGTCCTTTGCGAGGCGTGGTGGCGCAGCCGTTCATTACAGCGGCAAATTGGCGATCGAATTGGATTTCGAAGCGACCTTGGCGCAGCACTTTGAGCATGGAGCGGCTGACGTGCACTTCTTCGGGACGCAAAACCATGCGTTCTTTGGGTGAAAACCACAAAATTGGATCTTCGTCGGGATTAAACCAAGGAAAGATGCCGTGCCGATAAGCAAATTCGAGGCGCTCCGGTGAAAGATCGCCTCCCACTGCGCAAAGTCCGTCGTCTCCTGCAAAATGTGGATCAGGAAAAATGAGACGGTGATCTAATAAAACCGGACGCATACAACCTCGTATTGGACTTTATCTTTGCTTTAGGGCACTCTCTCGCACATTGTACGAGGTATGCAATTCTCATTTGTTCGTAACTCTCGCCCTTTTAGCGTGAGTACGATATGCTGTAAGCGCTATGTCGCGTAAGATTAAGCCTTATCCCCAACGATACCGTTCACAAAGCTCGTTCATTGTTCCTTTTGATGAGCAAGGTGTAGCAGCGGTATTTCTTCACTCTCACGATGAAAATGGTTCGCATAACCTTTGCGGACCTGTGATTTTCGATTCCCAAACGGCGCTTCGTCGTTTTCGTTTGGTTGATCCCGCGCGTTGCGCAACGATTGCTGCTTCGCCGCGTCAGCCACCAGAGCACATTTTGGCGTGGTTCGAGCACGGATTGCGCTGCATGTACTTTGTTTTTGCTGCGCCCAACGATGGTTTGTACATCGTGCGCTTAAACGAAGCAGACGCCACCATGCTTTTGCTCGCGAAAGTGCCGCGCAACACCTACTTTACGGCAGAAAACCGTTTGACAGTGGAGTACTTGCACAAGCTCGCAGCGGTGCACCACAACGGTGAATCGCCCACGACCGAAGAATTGCTGAACGGTGAGGCTTCGTACCCGCCTTCAGTGCCGGCGCCCAGTTTGCCGGAAGAAGTGGTCGCTACGTTTGGGCCGCGCGAAATTGCGCCGGAACCAGTGGACGACGACGAATCGGATTTTTAAAATCGGCGGTTGTCCACATTCAAAACAGAAAGAGCGGCCGGAATGGTCGCTTTTTTGTGTCAGCGCTTTGGCCGTTTGTGAATGGCGCGTTGATGAAGCGGCAGTCTGCTGTCATCGCGCGGCCGAAGCTTTGCTGTCGGTGCGTTGCCGTCGAGCTCGTTCATGCTGGCTCGTTGGGTGACTTGCCACGACCGCCAGGCGTTTTTGTGCCCAAGGCATACTTCCAAACTATTTTTCTGCATGGCGTTTGGTGATGGAACTCAAGCGTTAGAAAAATGGTTTCGTGAAGTCTGTTGTGTGGGTTGTAAGAGTCGTTGAGCTGAAAATAAAAACGGCGCCCGAAGGCGCCGCTCGTTTGCGAACAGGACTTTAAATTAGTCGTTGCAAACAGTGACGCCGGGGTGCTTGGAGCAGCTGTAGTCGTTGCAGTCGATGTGACCATCGTTGTCGTTGTCGATGGTGTCGCTGCAGGCTTCGTTGCTGTTCTCGCAGGCCATGCTCATGAAGAGAGGCTCGCGGTAACCACAAGCGTTGTCCTTGCAGTCGGTGTAGCCGTTGCCGTCGTTGTCGATGCCATCGGTGCACTTGGTGGCGATGAGGGCGGCCAACTCGTCGTCGGTCTTTTCGGTGTTGACGGCGCTCACGGTGCCATCAGCGGCCTTTTCGCAGACCACGATGTTTTCCAAGAGGCAGTCCGTGTCTTCGCAGTCGGTCTTGCCGTCTTGATCGTTGTCGACGCCATCTTTGCAAGCGGCGTTGGTGTTTTCGGCGGAGTAGCTGGAGCAAACAGTGACTTCAGCGTTCTTGGAGCAGCTGTAATCCTGGCAGTCGGCGTAGTTGTTGTTGTCGTTGTCGTTGCCATCGGAGCAAGCCGTGTTCGCGAGCTCGGTGATTTCAGCGTCGGTCTTTTCGGTGTTCTGAGCGGTCTCGCCGTTGCAAACCACGGTAGATTCGCCGGGGCAATCCGTGTCCAAGCAGGCGGTCTTGCCGGCGCCGTCGTGATCGAC
>JAZUEA010000460.1:0-20056 GCA_045639945.1 Myxococcota bacterium | reverse complement strand
CTTCCCATTGCGAACTTGCTTCCTCTGCGGCCAATCGCTTTTCGAGCAGCGACAAATCTTCGCCGCGTTGACGAGAAGCGGCGCGGTAAACTTCCGCTGCATCTTCTGGACGGCCAAGCTCGTTTTGGAGCAAATCGCCGGCGCGCTCTTCGTAAATGCTTTCTTCGTCCGGCGAACTTTGTGCAGCCAGGTGCAAAAGAACGTCGAGCAAACCATCATACTCGCGCTTGGTTTCCAAGATTCCCGCGAGTTTAACGAGCACTTCCTTTGCATCCGGATCGGCGGCCAGTGCTTGGTTGCACGCCCAATGCGCAGTTTCAATGTCGCCCTGCGCCTGCTTGAATTCCGCCAAGCGAATCGCGAGACGAACCAAATCCTCTTTAACAATGCTGTGATCGTTCTGTGCTTCTTCGATCAAAGCTTGATCGATAAGCGCTGCTTCTTCCAAATCGCCACGGCGAGCCAGCAAATCGGATTGGTAAAGCTGCAACGTTCGATCTGCCGGGAAATTCGCCTGCGCGCGCTGCAAGGCTTGAGCGAGCGCTTCGTCAGGCACGTGGCCGGGCTGTTGCAAATCCAACGCAGCCAATCGCTCGGTCAGCGTCAAATGCTCCAGTGGATCTGTCTCAAGTCGAAGCGCCGTTAACGTTGTGGTAATGGCTTCATCCGGCGGTTCAACCTGCGACAAGCCGCGCAAAGCAGGCAAGTGTGTGCTCGTGGTTTGAAGCGCCTCGCGCCAGTATTGAATGGCGTTTTCGGTTTGGCCGCGGTTCTTTGCCAAGTTTCCGGCTTGCGTGAGTCTCTCTGTGCGATCCATTGGATCGTCCAACTGACGTGCTTGTTCCGCCAATTTGGCCGCGAGATCGCCCGAACCTTGACCCATGCTGTAAAGCTGAGAAACCAGATCCAACGCTTCAACATCATCCGGAATGTCGTTTAAAATCGCGAGGATTGCTGGTTCTGCCTGTGAAAGCTGGTCCACTTTTTGGAAGCAGTGAACCGCTTGGCGACGCATTTCTACGCGCGCATTCTTTTCGTCGTCCGGAACTAAATTCGCTTGTGCAATCAAGGCTTGCGCGCACAAAATGTCATTTCCGCGCGATTCCGCCAGGTTTGCACAAAAAGCGAGCAATTGGCGATCGTGGGTGGTGGGAATGAGCGGTTCCAAAACTTGGAGTGCGCGTTCCGGAGCATCGAGCGGGCCCGAGAAAACCTCGACCAAAATGCTTTGAAGTCGGTCTGCTTTGGTGCCTGGCTTCGTGAGCTTGAGTTGCGCCTGACAAAGGTCGGCCAAATCGTCGTAACGCGCCTCGCGTTCGAGCAAATCGGCCAGCGCAAAACAGGCTTCGTCATCGTTCGGATTATCGGCGAGGAGCTCGCGCCAAGTATCGATGGCTGCGGCGAAATCTCCCTGGCCTTTTTCTTGAACAATTGCGACGCGTTTCTGAAGCGCGGTGCGAGATTCAGGCTCGGAGCACAGCGCGTCGTTCAGTAAATCGAGCAGCGCATCCCAGTTGGCTTGGCGCGTGTAGAGTTCGTCTAATGCCTGGAACGCGCGAGAATCCGCACGATCCTGTTCCCAAGCACTTTGGAAGGCTAAAATTGCGGAGTCCGCGTCATTTAGATGATCGCGATAAACAGCACCCTGGTGCAGCAAAATCTCTAATTTTTTCGCTGGATTTTCTTCCGCCGCAATGGCGCGCTGCAAAAGTTCAACCAAATCTTGGTATTCGCCGTGTTCTTCGCAAAGTTCGGTTAATTGCGAAAGATCTTCGGGATCTTCGCTCAAATCGAGTAGCGCGCGACCCAAATCGAGCGCCTCTTCAATACGATTCAAACGTTCGCAAATGCCGATGAGGTTGCGAACCAACGTTCGGCGAACAACAAGCTCCAGTGGCTCATCTAAACGGCGTTTGAAGAGATTGATAATTTCTTGGTTTTTGTTTGCAACTTCTGAATTTTCTTCAGGATGCGTAACCGTTTGGTGAAGCAGAAGTTCGTCTAAAAACGCAGAAGCTTCAGGCGAATGGTCGAGTGTGCAGAGAGCAAATTGCGCCTGCGCTGCAGCGGGCAAGTCGTTTTGCTCAAGCGTTAACGCAACGACGCGGCGAAGCAAAGCTTGAGAATCGCGACCATCTTCTGCAGGTGTATTCGCCGCTGTTTGGTAGTACTCGATGAGCTCAGGAACTTTGCCGGTTTCGTTAGCCAGGCGCTCCAAGTTCTCGGCAAAACGATCCAAATCGGGATACGTGCAGAAGGCTTTTGCCAAAATTTCAAAAGCGCGTTCCGGTGAATTTTGGTGCTCCAAGTAAATCGATGCAGTTTCAAAAGCATCGATTTTTACTTGTGTTTCCGTGGCTTCAAGAGCGTCTTCGATAAAAAGCTCGGCCAGCTCGTTATAGGCTTCCGTCGTTTCAAGAAGTTGGCGCAATTCCTGGCGCGCTTCAGCGTTTCCAGGCGTCAGCTCCATGGCTTTGCGTACCAAACGAAGCGCCTCTTCAGAATCGCCACGCCCGTTCTTCAGCTGTGCGATTTGGATCAAGATCGCGGATTCTTCAACAGAAGTTGGCTCGCGATCTAAAGCTGCGTCAAGCCACGATTCAAACGTTTCCGTCGCTTCGACAGGCGAAATTTGTGCCAAGCTGTCAAACAAAGCGCGGGCTTGCTCAACTTTCGTTAGGCGCGGCATCAAACCAAGCGCGCTACGGCTCAAGCGGCGAGCAAGTGTTGGATGGTTTGTCTGCTCTGCGTTGCGACCCAGCTCAAGCGCCAAGAGATCCAATGTGTTTGCGCCATCGGCCATCTTTAAAAGACCGGCCATCGTTTCTGCATCATTCGGATTTTCTTGGAGAATCTGGAGAATTCGCTCAAATGCCAAATCCGGCTTTTGGGCCAGACTCCAAAGTTGGCCAGCGCGGCGCAGCGCAAATCGTCGCTCTATCGTTTCTTCTAAACTCTCGAGCATTTTGTCGAGCACGCGAGCGGCGCGGGCGTAAGCCTCTTTTTGCGCAAGTGAGCGAGCGAGCGGATCGAGAGCAGCCGGATTGCTCACGCCATCAGCACAAAGGAGCTCGACCAAAGCGAGCGCGCCTGGATGATCTGGCGTGTCTTGCAAGAGCTCAGCGCAGTATTCCGCAGCTTGTTCAAAAGACCCGTTCGCGCGGGCAGCTTCTGCTTTTTCGAGGAGCGAAACGTCACTCATGTGGCCTCCCTGAGCCTGATCAAAGATCAGCGAGTGGCATTGTAGACCTCAAATAAGGCGCGGCCAACAATAGCGAACTTGAAATGCGATAGATTTGTTTGATTTTAAAAGATTGCTGCGAAATGTGAGTCGCGCGACGCCGTTTTGAGTTGGTGTGATTTTGAAGAGCTATTCTTCTGCTGCGAATCGGCGATCGCATTCCTCTAAAAATACTGTGATGCGCTCTTTTAAGTGTGAAATTTCAGTTGCTGCATCTGAAAAACGATTTTCTTGAGCAAAAATCTCAATGTTTTTCGCAACTTCAGCGGCTTCTGCTGCTGCAAGATTGAGCAATCCGCCTTTTAACTTGTGCGCAGCACTGCGAGCGCCTTCCGCATTTTGAGCCGCAATCTGGGCGATCAACTCCTCAATCTGCTTTGGATGTGTCTCCAGGAAAACGTCGAGAACTTCGCGAAACAGCGTCAAGTCACCCAAATAGCATTCTTCAAAAACGGTAGAATCAATGATGGGTAGTGCAGTATTCGATGACATTGAAAAGAATGATCTCGTTTAATTTCAGTAGGTTATGGCTTTAATGAAGGTTTTTCGCCGCACTGCACAATCGATCGACCGCTGCGCTGACATTTGCAATTTGGGCCACCACAGTGTGTTCGAAGTGGTTTTCTTTTGAAGATCCACGAAAGTGAAAGAGCGCCCATAAAAAATAGAAGCACAATAAATGTACAAATCACGAGAATCATTTCAGAACCTCGCTTAAACCGTTCTCAATTGCGTGAAACGCAGTGGTTGATTTCTTTTTAAAATCGCTGCCTGAACGAAGAATGAAGTATGCCGGAATTCCATTTGATTCCGCGAAGTTAAATCCTTCTTCTGGACCTAAAACCATTAAGGCAGTGGCGAGTGCATCGGCTTCAAGTGTGGTCTCACTGAAAACACTCACAGAAGTCAAGTTGTGGCGCACATTTTCGCCTGTTCGCGGGTCAAAAGTGTGATTCAAGCGCTCACCGCGATCGGTATACATATTAAAGTAGTCACCTGAAGTTGCGAGTGCACCATGTGAAAGAGGAACTGCGGCAATCGTTTGACCTGGTTGACCAGGATGGCGAATGCCGATTTTCCACGGTTTTTGTTCGTGGTTTTTGCCCAGAACTCTCACTTCACCGCCTACTTCAATCATCGCGCCTTGAATGCCAAGTGCTTGAATTCGCTCAAAAATTTGATCAACACCAAAGCCTTTGGCAATCGCAGCAAACGTGCAAGTCACTGCTTCATGATCTTTGGTGAGAGTTTGATTTTTCCGATCGAGTGAAATGTGATTGAAGCCAACGTGACTTTTGATTTCTTCAATCATTTCTGGGCTTGGTGCGCCTTTCCGTTCTGCTTTCCCAAATCCATAGGCTTCAACCAACGGACCAACGGTTGGATCAAATGCGCCACCTGTTTTTTCAAAAATACGCTGAGCAGCTTCGAATACCTTTAAAAACATTGGAGAAATTTCAAAAGCATTCGTCCCTGATTGATTGAAACGCGAAATCTCACTTTCTGTGTCAAATGTTGAGAAATGTGATTCAACTTCTTTGAGTGCTGCTTCGATTTCAGATTGAAGAAAATCTTCTTTAAAATTAAGGGCGTTCAGTGTGATGTGCCATGTCGTGCCCATCGTTCGCCCTGAAAATTGATGCCAGTGTGCTTCATTACTTGTGAAGCAAGAACGAACGCTTGGAATCTGTAACAGTGCGAAAAATAAAAGAAATCCGAGATAGAATGCCTTTTTGGTAGGGGCAGGACGTTTAAGGAAAACGCGATACACGACAAATGAGATGAGCGACGTTGCAAAACCGCAAAGAATCGTACCTAAAAAAAGTCTTACAAAGTCGCTCACTGCGATTCCTTAATAAAATCAAAAAGTTAGTTGCCAAAATCGTCGCACATGATGTCAGCGGCATCCACGCCAAGCGAGTCCAACATGGCCTTTACCGATGAAATCATCATGGGCGGTCCGCAGAGGTAGTATTCAACGTCTTCTGGTGCAGGATGGTTCTTCAGATAGTTCTCAAATAGAACTTGGTGAATAAATCCGCGGGGATACGATTCTGGATCGCCGGCTTCTGGCTCAGACAGGGCCAAGTGCCAAGTGAAGTTTTCATGTTCAGCCTGGAGTTTATCGAAATCCTCAATAAAAAAGGCTTCTTTCAAGCTTCGGGCGCCGTACCAAAACGTGATTTTACGTTTGCTGTTCAGGCGCAGAAGTTGGTCGAAAATATGTGAGCGCATTGGAGCCATGCCAGCGCCGCCGCCCACAAAAATCATTTCTTTGTTGGTGTCGCGAGCAAAGAATTCGCCGAAAGGTCCTAAAATTGTTACGGAATCTCCCGGCTTTAAGTTGAACAAATAAGACGACATCACACCAGGTGGTGCGTTTTTCACATTTCTCGGCGGCGTTGCAATGCGTACGTTCAAACTCACTTGGCCTTGTTCTAATGGATGGTTGGCCATGGAGTATGCCCGTGTGACTGGAACTTTTGTTTTTGATTTCAAGTGGTTATACGGCTTGTAAGCATCACGGTAAGGTTCTGCGATGTCAAAATCTGCAAATGCAACTTCGTGTGCAGGTGCTTCTACTTGAATGTAGCCGCCTGCTCGAAAAGTGAAGCTCGGATCGATTTTTAAAACTAAATTTTTGATGAAAGTCGCGACGTTATCATTGGAAATCACCGTGCACTCCCATCGCTTGGCTCCTAAGAGCGACGGATCTAATTCCAATTTCATGTCATTTTTGACTTTGACCTGACATGCCAAACGCAGGTGGTCGCGTTGCATTTGGCGATTGATATGTGCGCGTTCGGTGGGCAGCAAGTCGCCCGCGCCTTCCAAAACGCGGCATTTGCACGCGCCGCAGGTGCCCTGTCCGCCGCACGCCGATGGAACAAAAATACCTTGCGAGCGCAGCGCATCTAAAAGTGACTGGCCGGTTTCTGTTTTGAGCGGCTTTTGATTGGGGCCCAAATCGAGAGTGACCTCGGTGGAGGGCAGCAATTTGGTGCGCGCGATCAAAAGAAGTGCGACGAGGAGCACAACGACGAGGATGAAGGCGAGAACGCCGAGTAAAATCGTCATGTAACTACCCAAAATAATTAAAACTTAAGACCGGAAAAGGCCATGAATGCCATGCCTAAAAGTCCGGTTGTGACCAAGGAAATGCCAAGTCCGCGTAGGCCTGGCGGCACGTTGGAACCGCGCAATCGCTCGCGAATTGCTGCAAATGCGACCAGTGCCAGCATCCAGCCAATGCCAGAACCCAGCGAAAATGCTACAGATTCTGCAAAAGTGTAATCGCGCTCAGCCATGAAAAGTGCGGCACCCAAAATGGCGCAGTTCACAGCGATGAGCGGCAAAAAGATGCCTAATGCCTGGTGGAGCGCTGGGAAAAAACGCTCTAAAACCATTTCGACCAACTGGACCGATGCAGCTATCGTCCCGATAAAACAAAGGAAAGTGAGGAACGACAGATCGACATCGCTTAAATCTGGGCTCAGCCATGAAAGCGCACCAGGCTTGAGCAAATGTGTGAGCAGCACCTGATTGAGCGGCACCGTGAGGCCCATGATGAGCACGACGGCCAAGCCCAATCCAAATGAACTCTTAACCTCTTTTGAAATGGCCAAAAACGAGCACATTCCCAAAAAGAAGCTGAGTGCGAGGTTTTCCGACGAAGCGCTTTTGAGCGCTAACATAAGAAGATCACTCATGATTTCTCCTGCTGATTGGGAAATACTGTGCGAAGAATCCACACCAAAATTGCGAGCAAGAAAAATGCGCCAGGCGCCATGATGAGAAGACCGTTGGGGGTGTAGAAACCGCCATCAGAAACAAGCGGTAACACCTCGAAACCAAAGAGTTTTCCTTGCCCAAAAAGTTCACGGAAAAACGCCACGACGACCAGCACCAAACCGTAGCCAGCGCCGTTTCCTAAGCCGTCCAATAAACTTGGAACAGGTGGTTCATGCAGCGCGTATGCTTCGGCGCGGCCCATGACGATGCAGTTTGTGATGATTAATCCCACAAACACTGAAAGTTGTTTGGAAACATCAAAAAGAAATGCGCGCAAAAGCTGATCAGCGATGATCACGAGCGAGGCGATAATCGTCAATTCCACAATGATTCTTACGGATTGCGGAATGAATCGCCGAAGCAAGCTGGTGATGAGACTCGAAAATCCGGTGACCAACGCCACGGCGCAAGCCATGACGAGCGCGGTTTCAAGCTTGGTTGTAACAGCCAGCGCAGAGCAAATTCCCAATACTTGCGCGGAGATAGGATTTCGGTCGATGAGAGGATCTAAAAATGGAGATTTCATTTTGCCTCCCGCGCGCGAGCCAGGTAGGGGCCAAATCCGGCGTCGGACAGCCAAAATTGGACCAGTTGCGTAACGCCGTTGCCGGTGAGTGTGGCGCCGGAAAGGCCGTCCACGTGGTGCGGATCGGATTCGGGGCTGCCAGCAGGGCCACGAATAACCTGGATATCAACTTGGCCTTGCTCGTTGAAAGGTTGGCGACCTTCCCATTTCGCGGTCCAGCGTGGATTTTCGATTTCGCCGCCTAAGCCTGCTGTTTCGCCGTGTTTGTAAAACTTAATGGATTCAATATGTTGCGCGTCTTTGCTGAGGGCAATGAAGCCATAGAGGCGTGACCACAAACCGCGGCCTTCGATGGGCAAGATGTGGCGAACGACTTGGTCGTTTTCGACGCGTTGGTAAATGGGCAAACAAACAGCGGATTGGGGTTGGCCGTCATTTGCGCGTTGCTCAAATGTGGTCAGATTTTCGATTGTTGAGTTGGGGGCGCAGAGCTCGCCGGTTTGGCTGTTCACTGAAACTTCACGGATTTTGTTAGAGAAAATTTCTCCGAGCTCGTTCGGTGTGAGCTTGCCTTCTGGCAAAACGCCGGCGACTGCGAGAATGTTTTTTTGTCGATCGGCAGCTTCGTTTTGCTGTTGACGATCTTTTAATAGAACAACTGAACCTGCGACGCCGAGCGCTGCAACGGCGCTAAGTGCAGTCGAAAACAGTAATGTTTTCAGCGAATTAGATCGCATGGCGGCGCCTCTTTGCAGTGTGAAGTGCGACGATAATGTGATCGATGAGCGGCGCAAAAGCGTTCATGAGCAAAATCGCAAGCATCATGCCTTCGGGATAGGCGGGATTGAAAACACGAATGACGAGCGTCATCACGCCAATGCAAATGCCGTAAATCAGCTGACCAACAGCAGAAATTGGTGATGAAACTGGATCCGTCGCCATGAAAACGGCGCCAAAAGCAAAGCCGCCCAAAACAGCATGTTCTGTGAAACTGAGAGCTGCAGCGCCTTCGCCAGACCCAAAATTCTTAAACGAAAACGCGGTGATAGCAGCGCCAATCACAATTCCTAAAATGGTTCGCCAAGATGCGATTTGAGTGGCGATGAGAATGACTGCGCCAATGAGGCAGCAAAGCGTGGATGTTTCACCAATTGCACCCGGAATATCTCCTAAAAACGCTTTTAATACGGGAACTTCACTTGCTCCGTTGGCAGCGTGATGAAGCCAGGTTGCGCCGGAGATTCCGTCGGCGGGGAATTGCGCTACGGTCCAGACGTTGCCGGTCATGTAGGATGGGTAGGCAAAAAAGAGGAAAGCGCGGCCGCAAAGGGCTGGGTTCATGAAGTTCATGCCTGTGCCGCCGAAAAGTTCTTTGCCAAAAATGACGCCGAATGCAACGCCCAGCACAACCTGCCAAAGTGGAATGGTGGCCGGCAAAATCAGCGGAAACAGGAAGCCGGTAACCAGAAATCCTTCGTTTACTTCATGTTTGCGGATGCAAGCGAAGGCGACTTCAATGACACCACCGGTTGCAAATCCCACGATGAAAATTGGTAAAAACCAACATAAACCGTGAAGTACATCGTTCAAAAAGCCAACTTCGGTTTGTCCGCCTAACCACAAAAAAAGGTTGGTTTGCCAGGCGTCGAGCGGTGTTGCGCCATTTTGAATGGCCAAATGTGCTTGGTGCCCAACGTTGTAAATGCCGAAGAGGAGCGCGGGGCAAACGGCGATGACAACCACGGTCATGATGCGTTTTAAATCAATAAAATCGCGGACATGCGTTTGGCCAGACGTGGTTGTGCCAGGTGTATAGAGGAAGGTATCAAACGCCTCGTACAGGGGCTTTAGTGCACGCAGTTTACTTTTTTCGAGGCGCGTCCCTAAACGGTCAAGTAGAGATCGAAGACTCATAACCCCTGATTTTCTAAAGAAGTTTGAAGTTTACGTAGGGCCAGACCGAAATCGATCTTGCCGGGACAAACGCATGTGCAAAGCGCGAGATCTTCTTCGTCTAATTCAAGCGCGCCGAGTTCAATGGCTCGTTCCATGTCTTCAGCGATAAGTGCTCGTAATAAAAAGCTAATCATCAGATCATGCGGCATGACGCGCTCGTACATTCCAATCGGCACCATGGCTCTTGGCGAACCGTGTGTGGCGGTTGTGAGTGCGGGGTTGCTCTGAGAGAACGGCCAAAATCGCGAAAGGTAAGCACGGACCGTGGAAAATGCGCGGATGCCTGGTGTGAGCCAACCCAAAAATTCGCGCTTGTCATCTTCTTGGAGTGCGCAAATGGTGCGGGCTCGTGGCGAGAGAAATGCGGTTTCTGCGAGTTGAATGTGGCGTCCAAAAAGAGGAGAGCCTTCAATGATTCGCGTGCCGGATTTTTGGTCTTTGCTAATAATTTCAAAGATGTTCGCGCCACGGCGGGTGCGAATCATGCGCGGATTTTCAACGTCTCCGCTGAGTGCAATGACGCGTTCGGTGGGGACGAATCCTTTGCGCAAAAGTGCACCCACGTCCGCAACATCGTGGTAGCCCATGTGCCAGGCGATGCGCTTTTCTGATGCAGGCGCGAGGCAGTGAATGTGTGTGCCGGGTAAGCCAGCGGGGTGCGGTCCTTCGAAGGTGACAACGTGGATGCGGTCGTTTTTCGGAATGGGGATTTTGGCGCTGGGAGCTTGACAAACGTAGACCGGACCTTCGGTGAGATCGAGACAAGCCAAGATGCCGCGCTCGAAATCTTGGGTGCGCTCAGCCAAAACAATTTCGGGGTTGCCGGCCAGCGGTTCGGTGTCGATGGCGGTAATAAAAAAAGATTGGCAGTTCGATTTGGGGTCTGGCACGCAGCCGAGTGGGCGTTGGCGGATGCAGCTCCAAAGACCAGATTCCAAAAGAAGGGCGCGCAAGGCTTCAGATGAGTTGTAAGATAACTCTCTGAAAGTATTCTGCTTTTCTCGATCTTCTTCTGGCTTTTCGAGTTTTACCACAATGCTTTGGAGCACGCGCCGCTCACCGCGATGAATCGCTTGAACCGTGCCGGTGCCGGGCGATGTAAAGCAAAGCCCGGATGGCGCGCGTGCGAGTACTTGGCCCAATTCAACATGGTCGCCGGGGCTGCATTCCATTTTGGGAATGTGCATGCGCTGGCGTGGCCGGTCGAAAACCACTGCAACCTGCGAACATGGCTCAGCTGCAGTGATTTCGCTGTTGGGCGCGCCTTTAAGCGGAAGCGTGAGGCCTCGCCGAAATTTGAAATGTGAGGTCATTCAAACCCTCTTTTATTTAATAAGTTCAAAAGTGCCTTCATTCATTAAACAGATTCGTTGCGATCTGATTCGCTGTGCGCTGATTGCTGGGTGGCGCGCTCTAAAAGTTCTGTGAGCTTATCCACTTTCTTAGTTAAATCAGTTACTTGCTGCTTCAGATCGTCGTTGTTGTCGGAAACCATCGCGTCCACGATGATCGAGTTGATGAAAGAAAGTCCAAGCACGCCGCCGCCGAAAACCAAACAAACAAAGTAAAACTTTGCAATGATGCACCAGGTGGGTGAAGCGATAACACCGGTCAATGCATCTGGAATTTCATACCAACCTTCAACTGTAAATAGCCTGGCCATCGTGTAAATCGATCGAATCGGAGTGCCGAAATACTGCGGTAAATAAGTGTCAAAAATGGAACAAGTGATAATCGAAGAGATGATGAGCAAGATGATGAATGTAAAAATGACAATGGAACTTGCTCGCAAACCTTGCTTTACGCCGTGGGCAATATTTCGGAATTCCGGGAAAAATCGTGGCAATCGCACAGAATTGAAAATTCGAAGCGCTCGCAATGCCGGAATTGAGGATTGAAGTGATGTGACCACTTCATTTGAAGGCAAAAGCATGGGCAAAAGTGAGAATGCCGAAACGATGATGATGAAAAAATCAAACTTATTCCAACTATCTTGAATGTAATTTCTGAAACCGTAACTTCTGATTTTTATTGATAATTCTGCAACGAAAAGAATTGTAATGCTAAAATCGACCCATGTGAGCACATTTAGCATATACTGAGATTGTGTGTAGTATTGGACGAAGATGACCGCAGTATTAATGAGGACAAGTATTAAGACACAAAGGTCATTTAGAAACAGATTTTTGATATGTTGAGTGATGTGATTCATTGATCTTGCCTGATTTTATTAGAAAGAGGTTTCTGCATGACAGCACCGCGAATGAGCGCTGTTGCGGCGTGTTGCGTGAAATCGATGCGCACTTCTTGTTCGACCAATGATCGACGAATTCCACCGCGAGCTGCTGTTGAATTTGCCATTAAATAGCTGTTATCTAAGCGAATTTGGTCGCGCGCCAATGCATCAAGCGCTTGAGAAAGTTGGGTTTCTAAACTCGGATCATCTATGCCATGTGCGCGCGCCAAATTGGCGGTAGAGATGATGGCTTCGGTGAAGCCTGCGGCTGCTGGTGCTTGTGGAACCATCACTGCTCCAAATCCGTAATGCCCTGAAAAATCGTCGTTTTTCCATTCGCCGGGTTCGTACATCATTCGGCGGATGAAGTGTGCGTATCCTTTGCAAAAATCAAGGTATTCGCTTTTTTGAAGTCGCGGCCAGGCTTCATCTGCGGCAATGCAAGTCCAGTGATCTGCGCCGTAAATCAAGTGACCTAAAAAGAAAGGTGAATATTTTTCAGTGGTTAGAAAATCAAGAGCGCGTTCAGCTGCGACCAAGTAACGCTCATCGCCTAAAACTTCGTGTGCCATGACGAGCGCAAGTGCAGCTTCTTCGCTGTAAAACATGGCGCGCCGACTTGGGTCAATGTCACCTTTATTCAAATCATAAAGATGAAAAAAGTCGCCGTTTTCTTTTTGCAACCCAAGCACAAACTCCGCGAGATCTTTAACAGTTTGGCTGTATCTCTGGTCTTTTGTAGCGCGCTGATATTCGAGCATGCCAACCATTGTCAGCGCGGTGGAACCCAATTCCGCACGATTGTTGCCGATGACGCAGCGCCCTTGGCGATTGCCGCATTTTTGGGGAATTGCAGCGTAGAGCCAGGCAATGGCTCGTTCCGCTCCTGTTCTAAATCGTTTAGCGCCAGTTTCTTTGTAAATTCGGGCAAGTGCATAAACTGTTCCAGCATGGCGCGGCAAACTGTAATTCATGCGCGCTGGATCTGGGTGTGTGTCGGTAAGTGGATAATAAATATAATGAAATCGGCCATCTTCCATGATTTGGCGTAAAATAAAGTCGCCGCCGGCAATGGCTGCTTTTCGCCAAGATTCAGCGCCGGTTGTATGTGAAGTATTGCCGCGGACGACAGAAAGCGGTTCGCCTTGCTTGGTCAGAAAAGGCTCGATAAATCCGCGAGTTCGAATGCGCTCAATGCTTTCATCACTTGCGCTTTGAGCTTTAAGTGCATTTTTTGCAAACGCCGCGTCCAAGCCTAGACGAAGTTCTTTAATGCCCGGAATTATTGGACTTTGTCCGAATTTGTTCGCTTTGAGCAAATCGTCTGGCAAAAGGATGGCATCACCCTGTTGAAGCCCGTCTAAACCCGGATTGATTGAAATCGCGATGGCAGGCTCGAAAATCGGAGAGCGATCAACAATGTGATCAATCTTGATTCGGCTAAAAGGATGGAATTTCCCTTTGTTTTTCTGCTGTTCCACTAAATTGCTTGTAGCGTTCGCCAGCGCTTCTGAATAGGAATCTCCGCTGCCTTGACTACGCGCAATCAGCTCGCCTTTTGACCAAAGTGAAATAAAAATCGGATGAGATTCTGAAAAATCTCCATCAAAATCAGTAAGTTGCGGAAGCGGTCGATCTTTTATCGCAGCTTTTACATAGGCAATTGATTCAGTCTGCACATTGATGGGAAACGGTTTTCCAGAATCAACGCTGTAAATCAGCGAAACAACAAATCCAGCAAGAAACGGCAGTGCACAGAGCGTCAAGCTTGCCGCCGAAATGATGCGGCTTATTTGGGGAGCAGGTTGAGCTTTGGAACGCAACAGCGCTCGCAATGCAAAAGTAGGAAAGAGGCCTAATACTTCAAGTGCAACAGAGGCGAGCAGCAGTGCGACAATCGATGCGCCTTGGCCAAAATCTCCAAAAATTCCACGGAGATATGCCCACGAAGCAACGAGCCCTGTGGCGATCAAAACACAAAACAAAAATCCTAAAAATGAAACAGCAACGGAACAATGCCAGCCCCAGCGCTTTTGAGCGAAAAGCCCAGCGCCGCCCATCACACAAAGTGCGCCGTATGCACACAAAAGCGCATTGAGCGCAGGTACTTTCCAGGGCACAAAAAAGACGATAACTGCAGTAATAACAAGGCCGCAGAGAATTTCTGCAATGCTCAAAAAACGTGGGCCAGAAAATGTGGTCGCAGTGGTTGAATCGGTTGTTGAAGCTTCTTGTGTGCTGTCTTTTGAACGCAACAACGCTCGCAGTGCAAGAGCAGGGAAGAGACCTAAGAATTCAAGCGTGACAGAGGCAAATAGAAGTGCGCCAATGGATGCGCCTCGGCCAAAATCTCCAAAAATTCCGCGAAGATACGACCACGAAGTGACGAGTCCTGTGGCGATCAAAATACAAAGCAAAAATCCTAAAAATGCGACAGTAACGGAACAGCGCCAACCCCAGCGTTTTTGAATGAAAAGTCCGGCACCGCCAAACACGCAAAGTGCGCTGTATGCACATAAAATCGTGTTGAGCGCAGGCGCTTTCCACGGCACAAAAACGGCAATAAGTGCAGCAAAAACAAGGCCGTAGAGAGTTTCTGCGATACCCCAAAATCGTAGGTTCGGAAATGTGGTCGCAATGTTCGAATCGGTCATAGGGCTCCTTGAGCGCGGTTCGATCAATCGAAAGTGCGCTTTCTACCACTTTTTGGGGATTCTTGATGAAGTCTTGTGAAAAAAATCACAACTTATACATATTGAAACATGCAGGATTTTCAAAATTGCGTCTTCTTATGAGATTAGATGAAACTTTTATCTTTGAATAATTGGGGGCCTAAAAATGAGACAGCAAGCAATACGTTTGTAAGCAATGCAGTGGTGCATCTTTTTTTCGTTTTCATTGATTGGGAGTTGACGCCAGGAAGAGAGGAATTGTAAGATTTTAAATGCACGTCGCTTTACGCAAAAGGTTGAAGTGCTGATGGTTCCTTCAGAAAGTCACTCACGCTGGCGAGATTTGGTGACGGAAAGTGTGGCGTTTCAGCCGAGCTTTCTGGCGCTAAAGCTTCTGCTAAAAAGAGCACATTTGCGTTATCAGGCTGATTCATCCGAGACCACTGTTCAGGCTTTGGCCGGTGAACTTCACACATTTTTTGCGAAGTATGAGCGGTTCCTTGGTGACGATATTGCGTTCTTGTTTTCCAAAGAGGAGATCGCAGAATGTCAGAGATCCTGAGTTTTCAAGAAACTGTCGCTCGCATTCAAGCAGGTGCTGCTCTCCTTGTTGCTGGTCGTAGTGCAATGCTCGCCCAGTTGCCTGCCGGGCATTGGATTGGCGCTGTTTCAACAATCGCAATGAAGCCTGATGGAGCGGGGCCCATTGGTGACAACTTTTGCGTGACCGAGTTGCCTGCGTGCGCCACAAATTTCAAAATTTGTGAGTATACCGCAGACACACTGATGAGCGTTGCAACGGATGCGTACGAAAATGGCTATTCGCTCATCGTTTTTCCTAGCCAGTGCGATGTCCATTTCAAATTTGCGACGTGTGCGCCCGAAATTCCTGAGCTTTTTTTGCACCCGCTCATCGGATTTGTAGCCAGCACCGATTCCATGTTGCCGGATGGGACAGCGGCGTTTGTTTTTAATGGTGAAAGCGCAACTCGTCACGAAGATCGCGCTCTAGTGATGCACGTTGAATTGCCGCCGAATCGAGTCGCAACTATCGGAATTATCAACGTTTATCAGCAAGATGATGGCCCTGATATTTGCTTTGCGGAAACGGGCTTTTCAGCAGAGCGTTGCCTGATTGATTCTCAAGATAAACCGATTTCTCCGTACGTTTGTTCGCAGTTGCCTCAAGACATTTGGGTTGCGAACTATTCTGGTGCGATGATCAATTTGCACCTTCGCTCATACGATCCAGAGGGCGAAGGTCCAGCAAGCTTCTACGGTCCGTTCTTTAAGGGTGTTCGCTATCGCCATGCTCGCGTCGGTATTGACTATGCGCAGCAATACCGTGAAGAAGTGGCAAAGCTGGATACCAAAGATGTCATTTTGGCTGTGAACTGTGTTGGTAACTATTCGTCGTTTAAGCTGAAAGGCACGATTCTAAACGATTTAATTGGGCCGTACACTTTCGGCGAGATTGCTTATCAGCAGCTCAATGCAACGTACGTCTATCTTAGGATTCTTTCTACCGATTCAAATTCATGACTTTCTAATTCTGCGATTTTAAAGAAGAATTATGGGACAAGGCATTCAAGATCTCTTCATTGGAATCGCCGGTTTAATCGGCGCTGGTAAAACGACTCTCGCGCGCGCTTTGGGCGAGCATTTGAATTTGCCCGTTTACTATGAGCCCGTTGCGGACAACGAATATCTGGCTGATTTCTACCGTGATACGGCGCGTTACGCATTTCAGACTCAGATTTACTTGCTGAATCGTCGTTTCCAGCAGCACCAAGAAATCATTTGGCGTGGCGGCGGCGCGATTCAAGATCGCACGATTTACGAAGATTCTGTCTTTGCAAAAACGCTGGTGAATCAGGGATTGATGGATCAGCGCGACTACCGAACCTACGTTCAGCTGTTTAAACACATGAGCAATTTCATGTGTCGGCCGAATCTCATTGTTTTTCTTGATTTATCGCCGGAATCTTCTATGGAACGCATGCGCGCTCGCGCCCGCCAGGTTGAAGTGGGCGTGTCGATTGATTACTTGCGTGCTTTGCATAAGTCGTACCAAGAATTTATCAACGACATCTCTCGCAGTGTGCCTGTGATTCGCGTCAACTGGGAGCAGTACCGTGACGTTGAAGAAATGGCGCAGGTGATTCAAAAGGAATACCTCGAAGGCAACTTCCTGCGCGACGCTGTTCTTCCTCCGCTGCCCTGAGCGATTTCTCTAAATATTTCCAGCCATTAGCTCACTTCTAATCGGCGCCATTTTTTGAGTTTCTGGCGCTTGTTCACCGCCTATTGTTCTTCTACAATAGAAAAGTGTGCGCTCTAGGTGTGAGCGCTGAGGCTATTTTGTTGAAAACCCCGAAGGATAATTTGCTCAAAGGAGTTCTTATGAAGCGGTTATTGTGCGCCCTCCTTGCTGGCGCAACGATGAATGCCTGCGACGATGGCGGGGGATCTGACTACCAGAACTTCTGTGAGGGTGATCCTTGCGGCACCGCACATGTCACGTGTCTGCAAGCCGCGACGGGTCCGCACTGCCTTTGCGATCAAGGCTATGTGTTCGATTCGAATCAAAGTCAGTGCATTAATGCTTCTGAAGATGATCTCTGCAATTTAGATTGTGGTAGTCACGGTATTTGCATTGGAACAGGCGACGATTCTCGATGCTTCTGTGAAAACGGATATGAGTTCCGCTCTGATAAGAAAAACTGCGTCGCCAAAGAAAATCCCTGCAACGGTGTGACGTGTGGTGGTGAAGAAAAGGGTAAATGCGCTGTTGTAGATGGTTCTGCATTCTGTGTGTGTAAAGATGGCTACGTCCAAACGTCTGCTACAAATGAAGCAGGTATTTCGGACGTAACTTGTAAAGATGACACAAGCAATCCTTGCTCTACTGAAAAGTGTCCAGCGAATGCACTTTGTGCATTGGACACTAATAACAATGCACGCTGCTTCTGTCTCAGTAGCGGCATTATCGTAAGCGATGGCGTTGAATGCCGCCCTTCTTCCGGTCTGGATCTGGAAGAAAAATGCGACCTTAACTGCGGCACTCACGGTCACTGCATGATTGATGCTGCAGGAAAGCCATTTTGCATTTGTGATGATGGCTATTATTACAATACTGCGAATAGCGCAGGTGATTCTGGTACTGCAACCAAAGATGGTACTGACTTGGGAAGTGGTGCAGAAACAGAATTATGCTTACCCGGACAAAACAGCTGCGAGAATGTCACTTGCAGTGATAGCGATAGTGATAATAGCGTTGGTGCTTGTGTTTTAACGGCCGCAGGTAACGCTCGTTGCATTTGCAGTGCGGGTTATCACGAAATACTTGATGCGAACCATAACCCGAAATGCGAATCAGATGGCATCAATCCATGCTTTGAAAATACTTGCAATGACCATGGTAGCTGCATTGCAAATAATGGAAAAGCCATTTGTATTTGTGATGAAGGTTATCAGCAAACTTCCGACAAGGCATCTTGCATAAATATTACAAGTCCTTGCTCCGATTTTGATTGTAATCTTCATGGCCAGTGCGTTGAAAAAATAGTGGCAACTGAGCCGGAGATTAAGCGCGAAGCTCTCTGCATTTGTGAACCTGGCTATGTTTTAGTTGGTTCAACAAAGTGTGTTGCTGCTATTAGTGGGACTTTGCCCGACTATGTAATGGCTTCTCGTGATTTTGTAAAAGAGCATGCATTAGCCAAATTGCCTTATGTGAGCAATCGTTTAATTGCATATCACAAGAGCGATGCAGGTGCGTTTGGGGTGCTGCAGAGTTCGCTGGCTCTGTTTTCAGAAAATCATAACGCAGAAGCTAGAATCGTCGCATACGATCAAAATGTTCGCCGCGCCATTATTGAACTTGTGAACGCGAGTGACATTACAAATTCTGTTAGCGACTCTGGCAACACTGTTGACACGACCAAACTGGGAAGCCTTTATGATGATTTAAAGAGCATTACCGGTCCCGATAATACAAGGTATTTGTCAGCGGTGTCATACGAATGGCTTGATTCAGCTTCTCGTATGCCAAACGATAATTGGGATGGAGATATCTGGACGGAGTCCGTCCCGCAGGGCGCCAACTGGTACTTGGAAATGATCCAGGCGCCGTCTGCATGGGATTATTCAACTGGCGCCCGCGTGAAAGTTGGTATCATCGACTTCGGCATAAATATGCACGAAGAGATTGTCGATAACATTGCAGGTACCAACTATCTCACTCAGTCTGTTTCGATTGATCAGCGTGATCACGGTACGGCTGTTGCTGGTTTGATCGGTGCAGAGGGCAATAACGGCCAAGGTGTAACAGGTGTGCTTTGGTCGCCTGCGATGTATTTCTGTCAGACTGATGGTTCCTTGGCGCGTTTGGGCGACTGTCTGAATTGGCTTGCGCAAAATGATGTTCATATTGTGAACTATTCTGCAAACCACTCATGGTCGCATCTATCTGATACGGGTACGGATCGTGAACGTGCACAAACGAGCTTCAATGGAGCTGATGAACTTGCTGCTTGGGAACAAGAATTACAGCGCCTTGAAAAGAATAAGCAGCTTTTAGTTGTGCCTGCAGGTAATGATGCGATTGAGGGTGAGCCTCTTAAGTATGCGACACCAGTTCTTAGCTTAAGTGATTCGCTGCGCAAGCACACTCTTGTTGTAGGTGCGCTTTCCTCTGAAATAAGCGGCTCAAGAGTGTATCCTGCAAGTTATACCAACCGCTCTACCTCTGCTAGTGGTGTAAAAGTTGATGTTTATGCACCGGGTGGAGATGGTGAACTTGGCGATTCGAATTTAGTCCAGAATTTGTATGTTTTGTCGGGTAATTCTGGTTATGCCCGAAGTGCTGCAGGCACGTCTTATGCTGCAGCTTTGGTCACGGGAGCTGCGGCGCTTGCTTATTCAATTAAGCCAGATCTCACGATTGAGACACTTCGTGGCTACTTTAACACAATGACAAGCAATTATAGCTTTGAGAATAACAATATTCTCAACGTAAAAAGCGTTGTGGAACAGACCGTTAATGCTTGCGGTTCATCCAACTTCAACTCTGTTACTGGTACGTGTGGTTGTAATGTCGCTTTTGATTGCATTGGCAAACGGTGTGGTGAGGAGGGTGCATCTTGCACAGGTGTTATTTGTAACGGTCCTGAGCTAAATTACTGTGTTGGAAATACTCTTTACACTTGCTCTGGAACAATCGATTGCACAAGTCATGGCTTAACTTGTGGCTTGGATCGCTCTTCGAATACTTATCGTTGCATTCAAAGCTGCACGCCCGATTGTTCTGATCGCGAATGTGGCACCGACACTCAATGTGGTGTGTCTTGTGGTTCTTGCTGGGAGCATGAATACTGCCACCAGAGTCTTCACCCCATTAACGACGGAAGCTCGAATGCCATTTGCTACGTACGCAATGCTGCGAGCAATGATGTGTTGCCTTCTGATTGGAAGCTGATTGAACCGTCGAAGTTCGCGCCTGAAAGTGATTACACTTACAAGATGGGGTGTGATGGTAGCTCCAAGGTTGCATTGGGAACAAATTATACTTCAGAAGAATGCCATAACTCTATTCGGCATAACGTAAAGTTGACGCATGATTTTGTCATGTC
>JAZUEA010000459.1:0-1912 GCA_045639945.1 Myxococcota bacterium | reverse complement strand
TTTCCTTGGCGACAACGTCAGAAATGAGCAAACGATCGAGACCTTCTGCAGCCAAGCGATTCGCGCGAGAGAGAAGGAGCGAACGGTTCTGCTGAACGTTGCGCGCGTCAAGCTTCAAGCGCTCAAGCTTTTCCTGAAGCTTCCAGCTGGCGTCCTTGGAGGTGTTCGGACCACGGTAGTCGCGGTCAGGCTCGGTAATCGTGTAGATCGGCGTTGACGGCGGCTTAACACGACCCTGCTCACGAACGATGTCCAAGAAGTTAAAGCCGCGCATGACGACGTTTTCATCGATCGGGTTCGTGCAGGACTTCGGCAAATCAGCAGGATCAACACCGGAAGCAAGCTTCTGCTCGCAGATGATGTCCAAGAAATCCGCAACGCGGGTCTCGTAGTAATCGAAGCAGTTGCCGTAAACGTAAGCCGTGGCGTTGATGAGCTCACCGGTTTCCGGATCGTTCGCAGGACCACCGACACCACAAGGCTGCTCAAGACCGTTGTCTTCGATGTGAGCAATGAAGTTGTAGCGAAGGTCGCCCATGAACTGGGAACCGTTGTTCTCGTGCAGGTTAAAGACGCAAAGGCCTTCCATGCGCCAGTTGGTGTCTTCAGCCGTGCAGTCTTTGAAGTCTTTGTTATCGCCGCACTTAACCTTGCAGCCTTCCTCGGTGATCGAGGGGTGGATGCCGACGTAGGCATCACTCCAATCCTTGGCGATCTGGAACGCCGTGGGGATAAGGTCGCGAGCGAATTCGCGGTTCAAGTAGTAATCGATCGGCTTAACGGTACGCTCGCTGAGCGGAAGCGAGGTGCAGTTCTCACCGTTTTCATCGCACTTCTTGGTCTTTTCCCAAAGATTGAAGCGCGTCGCGCGGTAGTTCTTGAGATCGGTCTCGCCGTAACCATCGAGGTAGTAAGGCTTTTCGACGCGCCAAGTACCAAAGCGCTCGAACATCTCGTCCGGGTAGTAGAGCTCTTCGTACTGAGACTCAGGCTCAACATCAGGCACGCGGTGGAACGAGTAACGCATACCGATTTCGGCGAGCGTACAAGGCGTACCGTAACCCAAAACCGACGTCACATAGCAGGCCCAGAAGCCGTCTTCCGGGACCATCGTCATACGGTTGGTGATCAAGATGTCGGTGCCCTTGCCGTTCTCATCGTACTCGATGATAGGCGGCAGGTAGCCTTCTTCACACTCGCTGTAATCGATGGTGCCGTCTTCGTTTTCTTTGCGGCAGTCGTTCGTTTCGGCCTGGACGTAGTAGACGTTCTCGATGCCGAGCCAGCCGAACTTGGCCTGAGTATTAATGTTGAAGTTCAGGTCGGTGACGCCCAAATCGGACCAGTCAACGCGCATGTACTCACGATCGTACCATTGACGGTCGGACGTGTTTTCGCTGATGACGTTGGACTGCTCACCCGTTGCGCTGTTGTATTCGCGCGTGATGTCGAAGTGGCTCTGAATTCTGAAAGCGGCGAGCGGGTAACGGCACGGGAATTTCTTGCCCGTTTCGTCGGAGAACTTGCCAGCTTCTTCGAGGGAGAGATCCTCTTCGCCTTCGACGTACTCACCCTTAATGTAGTCAGAACCGTCCTTGTTGAGGACTTCATGGCCTGGGCTGTTTGCAGCACCTTCCACGACCTCGTCCGCACGGCACGCAAAGAGTTTATTCTCTTCAATGCGCCAACGGATCTTGGAGACCGGGAAGTCACCCTGCATCGTGTACTCCTGACGGTCGCCGACGAATGTGCCCGAAGTCTCGTAGGGCGCATCAATCGTTGTACGCGCGAAGTACCATTCACCTTCGAAAAGGCTCTTGGGGAGGATATTTCCCCGAGTACGGTCAATGTCGTCGACTGTATCGGCGCATCCCCCGCTGAAAGCCAGGCACAGGCTCACTAGAGCAGCTGC
>JAZUEA010000458.1:0-5777 GCA_045639945.1 Myxococcota bacterium | reverse complement strand
CGGGTTGGCTCATTGCATGCATTGTGGGTCTGCTGCCGTTTTTCTTTGAAATTTCACGACCTTACTTGATTCTGCTGGCTTGCATCTTAACGCCGTGGCTGGTTTTAGGTCGCACCTCGCGAGATTTGCGAGCTGGCATGGCGGATGCGAATTTCTCGCTTGGCGGTCAAAAGTTTTGGTGGATGAGTTTGGTGCCCGCGAGCGGAGTTGCAGTTTTTGCAGCCATGTTGGTTTCTCGCGGTGACATTTCCGTTGCGCTTTTGGTGAGCGTCGCGCTCCTGATTTTGATTTTAATTTCCGCGGTTTGTGATCGATTGTGTCGCGATGGCGGCGTTGCGTGGCTTTATATCTTTGCTCTCATTTTCGCACTGTTGCTTGTTGGCAGCGTGGTTCAAGCAGCTCCGCTTCAGGAGCCCGTTGGTGATGGCAGTGCGCTTTCAGTTTTGTACGAAAACCAGCGTGTGATCGAGAACAGAGTCTCGATTGGTCCGCCGGATGCACTTCCTGAAGGCCGAGAGCTTAAGGGCTATGAAAAGGCGCGCTTTGTTGTTCAGTGCCAAGGTCCGGAATTGCCGGAGTTGGTGTTGAACGACGGCGGAAAATCTGTGCCCATCAAAAATATGCCGATTGCTTTTGAAAATGGAGCGCCGGCTCTGTGGTTGAGCAATGCAACTCGCGGTCGTGGAGCACTCGAAGCGCTGGTACGATCGGTCGAGCCTGACATTCGGTTGGAGCATCGCACGATCGATTCAGTGCCTGAAAGCTTTGGAGCGCTTCGGTTTGCGCCCATGATCTTGATTGATGCGTCGGAATTTGGGCTGTTGACGCCTGGGGCACAAGCTGCGCTCGAAGGTGCGGTTTATTCCGGATCGCTGCTCGTCGTCGCTGCGGGTTATGAAGGCGGCCAACTTGCACCGTGGATCGACTTAGAGCTCCAAAAGATCGGCCGTCCTGGACCTGCACTGTTCCATGCATTGCCCAGAGTTTCTGGACGCAGAGAATGGAAGCTCGGTCCATCGTTTCACAATTTGATCATGGCCGACGGATTGCCGCTTGCTGCTGAAATGAGATTGGGACTCGGCGCTGTGCGCGTGGTCGCTGTTTCGTTGGCAGAGCTCGATCGCGGTGTGTTAGCGGATGCACTTTTCAAATTAGAGACCAGTGATTTGGAAACGGCGCTCGATTGGATCAAAGCAGTGCCGCTGCCTGCCGTTCATCGAAAGCTTTTTGCGTGGAAAGTTTGGGCGCTTTGCATCTCGTTCGTGGCTTTGATGTTGGCGCTTCGGTTTGTCCGCAAGGTCAAGATCAAGTTGTGTTTGTCAGGTGGACTCCTTCTTTGGGTCATCCTGGCTTTGTTTGTGTCGCCAAGCGTTGGTTTGGTGAACCGCGAAGTCCGTCGAGCGGCGTGTGTGCCCAGTTCTACAGAAAACCAAATCTGCTTTGGCAGTGTAGATGTCACACTTGCGCGAGGAGGCGGCGTTTCATTGCCTTTGGAATCCGAGCTTGCGATTGAAGATGCGAGTCCTGGTGCGTGTACTGTCGTGGGTGGCAGCTCGCCAGTCCTTGCTTTGCAAGGAGAACCGGGCGCAACCGTTCGACTCACGTTTTTTGCTCTCTCAAAGAGCGCTGTTCTGTCCACGTTCATGCCAGAACACATCGAAACATTTGCTCGCAAAGCATCTCTCCCATCTTCTCCGCGCGTGCTAGGCGAGGAGTAATCCCTCCACCTCACATTCTATGAGGCTCTTATGTTGAGTTTGGATGCTGCCCTGATTAATTCATACGGGGATGGGGCGGACTTTGATGTTATTTCAGAGGTTTCTGAAAAATTAAAACCGTGTTGGTGGTGTTGTGAGCGATCGGGTCATCCAACAGAGCGCTTTTTTGTGTCAAAGCAAGGCGATGTTTGGGTGGTTGGATTCGATGTTCACAGTGTGTTCAAGGTTTTTTGTTCAGAATATCCGGCCGCTCAAGTCCCGCTCTTGCCGATTGAAGTGCGAGAGGTGCTGCAGATTGGCGCAAGCAAAAGCGACTTAGAGAAATTCTTTCGCCAGATCGGACAGCTGTTTAAAGATCTGAGAAAGCAAAAATACGTGCCGCCCGAGGTGACAGGCGAAACAACGCGCGAAGTTGTGATTGATGGCCGCAAGGGACAGGAAGGTTTGCGCGAAAAGCTCCTTGATTACTGGGAGAATCGCTGTGCCATCACCGAAGTGGACGAGCCCGAGTTCTTGATTGCGAGTCACATCAAGCCGTGGAAGGACGCCAACGACGAGGAAAGGCTCGATCTATATAATGGATTGCTTCTCTGCGTGACGCTCGATAAAGCGTTTGACCGAGGCTTCATCAGTTTCGATGATGAGGGCTCGATTATTTTTTCGAGGGAGCTTTCGATTGAGAACCGAGAGCGTCTTCATTTGGATGAAGCAATGAAACTTCGGAAGTTTACCACCCGTCATCGCCACTACATGGACTGGCATCGAACTCACGTTTTTCGTGCTTAATCCCAATAAAATCGTTTGATAGGAATGGAACATGGATTTTACGCCCGGAAATATCATCCAAGCGCGTGGTAGGGAGTGGATTGTTCTGTCAGGAACGACCGAGCGTCTGTTGAAAGTGCGGCCTGTGTCCGGCAGTGAAGCCGATGTGACGGTGATGCTGAAGGATCTTGAGGAGAAGATCGAGTCGGCGACGTTTGCACCGCCCAAAGTTTCGCAAGTGGGAAACCATGAGAGCGCGAGATTGCTGCGTGATGCGATGGTGTTGTCTTTGCGGCGAGGTGCAGGGCCGTTTCGCAGCTTTGGGCAAATCGCAGTTGAGCCGCGGGCGTACCAACTTGTGCCGTTGTTGATGGCGCTCAAGCAGGAAACAATCCGTCTTCTCATTGCAGATGACGTGGGTATCGGCAAGACAATCGAATCGGGTCTGATCTTGCGAGAGCTCATCGATCGAGGAGACGTTCATTCGTTTACAGTTCTCTGTCCTCCGCACTTGGTCGAGCAATGGGTTGAAGAATTAGAGGCTCGTTTCCATCTGGTCGCGGAAGCCATCACCGATACTTCGGTGCGCAAGTTGGAGAGAGCGCTTCAACCGGGCGAAAGTCTCTTCACCGCGTATCCGTACACGGTTGTAAGTCTGGATTATATTAAGAGTGACAAGCGGAAAGACGAGTTCGCGCGGTCTTGTCCTAAGTTCGTGATTGTGGATGAAGCGCACACGTGCACAAACCACGGAACTGGGCATCAGAAGCGATTTGAGTTGCTCCAATCGATTTCGAAAGACGAGCAGCGGCACCTTGTCTTGCTCACAGCAACGCCGCACAGCGGTGATAACGAAGGTTTTTACAATCTACTTTCGTTGCTCAAGTCTGATTTCAAGTGCTTTGCGGAGCTGGATTATAAAGTCCGAAACAATACCCGGATTCTTCTTGCGCAACATATCGTTCAGCGGCGGCGCATCGATATTAATGAGTGGAATGATAACCGCTTGTTTGCGCGCAGAGAGACTTCTCAGCTCACGTATCAGTTGGATGATGAGAGCAAACAGTTCTTCCAAGAGCTGGTGAACCTTTGTCAGAACAAGTGGGAGACGGCTTCTAAAGGCAAAGATCAGGGATTCCGAAGCATCTTTGGCATTTTAGCGCTCATGAGGTGTGCGGCTTCGAGTCCGGCAGCTGTCGTTCGGTCTTTAACAAACAAGTTATCGCCTGAAGAGGCAGAGAATCTTGAGCAGTTAAACAAGAATCGTGCGCAGGATACAGAGCCTGATGCGGCTGAGATCGACGATCTTGAACCGTTGCGAGAAGAACTCTTGCCGTTGAAAGCGCTGCTCGAGAGGGCAGAAAAGCTCAAAACGGGCGAAAAAGACGAAAAGTACAAGTGCTTACAAAAGCTTATTTGCCAGTTGTTGGACGAGAACTTTAGGCCGGTGGTCTTTTGTCGTTACATTTCAACGGCGGAGTACTTGGAGAAGCTGTTGACCAAGTACTTTGATGGCAAGGGCAAGTACAAAGACGTTGTCGTTCGGTACGTGACAGGTCAAAGCTCGTCTGAAGAACGAAGAGCTTGTGTGGAAGAACTGGAGACGGAGTACAAGAAAGGCAAGCGTCCGGTCTTGGTGGCGACCGACTGTTTGTCAGAGGGCATCAACTTGCAGAATGTATTTTCTGCCGTGGTGCACTACGACTTGTCCTGGAACCCAACAAGGCACGAGCAGCGAGAAGGACGTGTCGATCGTTTCGGTCAGCAAGAGAAGGTTGTGCGCTGTACGCTCATGTACGGCAAAAACAATCCTGTTGATGGCGCGGTGTTGAACGTCATTTTGAACAAGGCTGAGAAGATTCGGCGCGAGTTGGGTGTACCTGTTCCGGTGCCAGATGATTCTCCGGCGCTGACCAAGGCTTTGATGGAAGATGTATTCCGTCGTTCGGCCAAGGGTGAGCAGATGGCTCTGCCGTTGGGGAGTGATTCGGAGCAGAGCGAGTTCTCTCTGAAGTGGAATGACGCTTATGAGAAGGCCAAACGGAACCACACGGTGTTTGCGCAGCGTCGAATCAAGCCTGACGAGGTGGTTCCAGAGTGGAAGAAGTCGCTTCAGGCATTGGGATCGCAGGATGATGTGGAGCGCTTTGTCTGTCGTGGTCTGGAATACCTGAATGCAAAGCCGCAGAAGGTCAAGGTTTGGTCTGAGTCAGAAGAGGCTGAGAACGAAAGAGCCGAGGCGGGCACGCAGCGAGTCTATCGTGTGACCACAGCGGGTTTGTCTGACGAGTTGAAAGAGCGTTTTGAGCGTGAGGGAATTGAGGGTGAGCAGTTGCTCATGGATTTTGATTTCCCAGCGCATACAAAATGCATGGCGATCCAGCGTTGTCACCCCATGGTTTCGGTGCTTTCGGAAGCGTTCTTAGAGAGTACGCTTTCGGCAAGTGATGATTCGGCAGCGAACGACCGCATGGTTTTGGGCAGAGTGGGTGTTTGGCAGAGTGCCGCGGTGACCTCAAAGACGATCGTGGCCTTGTTGCGATTGAGACACCAGATCTCAACGCAGGGAAGCGCGCATGCAGATCAGATTCTGGTCGAAGAAGCCTGTGCGATTGCGTGGTCCATGGACAAGGAGAGGCTTACTGGTCAAGAAGCGATGGCGCTTTTGGATGAGGAAAACATTGGTGATGTGCCTGATCGTGTGAAAGCGCGGTTGATCGAAGAAGGTTTGAGCAAAGTAGAGGCTTCTCAGAGCGAGCTTGAGGCTTTCGCGCATGATCGAGCGGCTGTTTTGCTTGAAGATCACCGTCGTGTTCGTGCGGCAAGCAATCCAATGAACAACGGACGCGTCTTTTATAAGGTTGATCCCATCCTTCCTGTCGACTTGGTGGGCTGTTTTGTGCTCACACCCAAGGCGTAATCGGCCAAAAAAGCACCTTAGATGTAGGTGCAAAGTCGTGTTTTGAACTAAAACTGGCCAATTTCTCCCCAAAAAAGTTGATTCCTGAACGAGGACAAAAGATTTATTCCGATAGAAGGTCTGTCCTGGACTCAGACAGACCTTCTACTGATACAAAAAGTCTTGTCTGGGACCAAACCAGACTTTTTATCGGAATAAAAAATGCGTTCGGGTACGAAACCAGACTTTTTATCGGAAGAAAAAATACGTTCGGGGACGAAACCAGAAGATTTATTCCAAAAAAATTTCTGTCTGACTTTTTGACCAAAAGATCATTTTTCAAAAGATGCGCCAGTTCGAGTTTCGACTGGCGCTTTTTTTGGGATGAAAGGGCT
>JAZUEA010000457.1:0-3574 GCA_045639945.1 Myxococcota bacterium | reverse complement strand
GTAAAACGACTGTCGCGCGCGCGATCATCGAACGCGTTGGACAGCACAATGTTTCGTACCTCGAACACGACAGCTATTATCGTGATCTCGGCGAACTTCCGTTGGAAGCACGTCGAGAAGTGAACTTCGACCACCCTGACGCGTTCGACACCGAGCTTTTAGTGGAACACGTCAAAGCGCTGCGCGAAGGAAAAGACGTTGAAACGCCTATCTACTCTTACGTAGATTCGCGGCGTCTTGAGCAAACGCGGCACATTGACGCGCGCCCTCTCGTGGTTGTGGAAGGCATTTTGGTGCTCGAGAATCCGGCGTTGCGCGAACTGATGGACGTGAAAATCTTCGTCGACACCGACGACGATATCCGCCTCATGCGCCGTTTGCGCCGCGATACGCGTGAGCGTGGCCGCACCATGGAGCATATTTTGGGCCAGTACGAAGCAACTGTTCGCCCAATGCACCTGGCGTTTGTCATGCCTTCGCGTCGCCACGCCGACGTCATCATTCCTCGCGGCGGTTCAAACCATGTAGCCATTCAAATGGTTGCCGATGGTTTAGAGCGTCGTCTGGTGCATGCGTTAGAGCAGCCGCGCTAAATTAGCGGGTCTT
The DNA here is from genome assembly GCA_045639945.1 of Myxococcota bacterium. GTDB lineage: Bacteria > Myxococcota_A > Bradymonadia > UBA7976 > UBA1532 > UBA1238. The sequence continues at coordinate 2,968 of JAZUEA010000457.1, read as the reverse complement.
TTTCCACCCTCCAATCACCTCACCTAGTGGGTCACGTTTGACTCACTTTTAGCGCAATTTTTGTAAGCAACGCCGAATTCTCATTCTTTGTGGAGTATTTTGTGACCCACAAAGAATAAGAAAGCGGAGTTCAACTCTTTAAAGTCGAGCTCCGCTTTTTCAAAAAGAAGATTCTAAATTCTAATCAGATTTCAGAGTCTTCCTCTTCGTCGTCCAGTTCTTCAAGGCTGGCTTGGCAACTCCAACAACGCGCAAATGTTGCCGGGTTTTCTTCTCCGCAATTTGGGCAATGTGTCACTTCCAGCGATTCTGTTTCGCCTTTTGCCTGTGCGATGACCTGCTTTGCACGCTCGACGTGCACCTCGTTCACCCATAATTCCAAGTTTGTTCCAGGGCTTGGAATGTCTGCTGAGGCAAGGTGATCGTGGCGAACTGCAGCGAGAATGCCCTCGCGAGCCAGCGCATCCTGCATGATGTGAGCTTCAATAACCGTGAGATTTGCACAAAGCTTAACTGAACTCATCATGACTCCTTTCCTTGAGCGAGTTGCCCTGAATCACCTGCATTGATGCGGGTTAAAACCCATTGGCTCAACGTTTGCGCCAAATGCGAAAATGCAGGCTGTAAATAAGGATAAATCTGTGCACGTGATGGATCTTGCGCCATGGCAGCGTTTAGCTCGAAAACCGCGATGCCATCAGGCGTTAGAGCAAAATCGACACCAAAACAATCGAGCGCACAATGTTGCAAAAGCGACTGAAGAGCACTCATGCGTGTTCCCAATACTTTTTGCATTTCTTCAACAAATTCGCGTTCTTTTGCTTGGTAGCTTGCATCATCCATTAAATCTGCGCGATCGGCTGCGTGAATATTCCAGCGCCTGGACGTGGTCGCAAGCGACGGCAAACACGTTCCACCAATAAAAAAGCATCGATATTTGGTGTAAGTTCCGTCTTCAGAAGCGAAATCGATGAATTCTATCGCAAGCCAACGCTCACCTTGGCGAGTTTGAAGCGCAAGCGCCAGCTCCTCTTCAGAATCCACGCGCAACATTGAGCGACCAGCTTGCGTATCAGGTCGGCGCAAAATTAACGGCGGATTTAATCCAGCTGCAGCAAGCGTTTCGCGTGCATTTTCATCAATCGTAAATTCGATTGTCTTTGGAAATCGAAGACTTGGGATGCCTTGCAGTTTCTTTGCATTGCGTGCGCGATCGGTCAAAGCCACCAAATCTGGAGGATTGATAACTGGACGCGGTGAAACATGTAACTGATTGATTTTATTCAAAAAATCCGAAGCGAGAGGTGCCTCAGCGGGTTCACCAACCGCGTTGTAGATGCAATCCACCGACGAATAAAGGGCTGCCAAATCAAGTGATGTCGGCAAAGCATCAACAAAAAGCTCAATCGTTTCGAATAATTCCGAATCGAGCAATCGCGGAAGATTTGTGTCTTTGGGCAAAACCAATCGATGCGCGGCGTAATAAAAATGGCCTTTTGAAAGTGCATGCAAAACCAGCACACGCTTGGGCTGCGCAGCTTTGGATACGTGACGCACAAGTCCGCGTCGAATCAGCGTTTCTCTTGCAATTTCCGTAGCTTCAACATTTTGACCAAGCAGAGCCTTGGCGGCTGAAAGCGTTGCTCGCATTTCTAAATCGTCAGGCGAAAGAGAAACTGTTTTCTCTAAAAGCTCAACAGATTCAGCAACTTGCGAACGCGCATCCGGTGGAAGCGTGTTTTCGCGCAAAGATTCCGGCGACAAATCCAAGCGATCCAAAATTCGCCGTCCCAAGATGAAAAGAGCATCACAATTCAGCGCAATAGGCTGAAGATCATCTTTTGGCGCTGCGCACACCGACAAGCGATCGAGACATTCATTGACCGCAGCAAATGCATTCTGTGACGACTTTAAATGACCGAATCGAATCTCATCTTCAATGATTTCAACGATTTCCGTTCGAGTTCGCTCGCCATTTGAAAGCGCGACAATCGAACGCTCAATGGGATTGAGATTCAAAAGCTCAAAGCCATGAGTCAAAATTGACCCACTCGGTGCAAATTGATACGCGGACTGCACAAACTTTGGAGATTCATTCCATTCAGTCGCGTAAATATCGGGTGCACAACGGAATTCGCAGCAACCACGCAACGCAAATTCAAACAGTAAATGCGCCAAACGCGTACGCGCCTGCGTAGACTCAACTCCACGCAATAAACGACTGCCCGAAATGCCTTTAACGCCGCGTCCTGCAAGCAAAAGTAGCGCATCGCGAACATCGGCAGAATCATCAGTCCAAAATTGCTGCGCACCCAAAACGCCTGTCGCTTGCGCCGTTCGATACGGCCGAAGTCCACGACCAACAATGTGCAAGCCCAACAAGCGCTCAGGTTGAAGCGAACGCTGGAAAGTTTGGTCAAATCGACACGCAATCACGACTCGCGATTCAACGCGATGGCGCCATGCAATGAGATCTTCAACTTGGAGCTGATTCTGAGCAATTTCCGAAAGTTCCACGACATCGGCATTCATTTGCCGAAGTACGGGATTGCCCACATACGAAAGTCCAATTTCATGCAAATGTCGCGCAACACCAGAAATAGAAAAGGTTTTCTCTGGCGAACGACTCAGTTCGTCTGATTCTGCACGAAGCCGCAATTCCTCAGACCAAAGAAGACACAACGGATCGTTTTTATCCCATGCTCGTCGCAACATCTGCGAAACTAGACGAGAATCCGCTTGCGACGCTTGAAGCATTGAAGAAACAGCATTGGTGAAATCACCACCAACGGCAGCGTCGATTTCTCCGATGAATAAGCCATTTAGCGAAAGTCTAGCGCCAATGGTTCGATCAAGCGCCGAAAATGCGGTTCCGCCGCGGCAGAGGATGTAATCAAATGATCCCACAACCTCTTCAAGCGACGGCACACACGTCACATTCGCAATGTTTTGTGACGAAACAGTAACA
>JAZUEA010000456.1:0-1786 GCA_045639945.1 Myxococcota bacterium | reverse complement strand
CAACTTCAAGCAGACACTCGCCAGCGATCAAACCGCTGACTTGGCTGGAGCGCTCAGCAGCTACGAGAACAACCTTTACGTTTCGACCACCGGTAAAATCTTGGCCGGTTTGGGTCAGATCACTTCCGGCGTTCAGGGTGAAGCTGCAGCCTGTGGCACCGATGAAAACACCGGCGCAACGATCTACTGCCCGAACGGCAAAGCGTTGATGAACCTTCTCTTCGAGTATTTGGATGTCAACGCGATTCTCCAAAACCTTGGCTTAGGCGAAAGCATTGCCGGTCCGATTGCAACGGTTATTGAAGGTCTTGCAACTTCGAATGACACGCTGCAGTGGCTGCAGGGTTACTACAACCAGCTGCCGGAAAACATCACGATGGTCCTCACGGCGATCGGCGACGTCTACGATATTTTGTCCAATCTTCACACCACGGGTAACCTCTCCTTCGATCAGGAAACGCCCACCGTTACTGAAGAAGACGGCACAAAGATCTTCACGCTCGCAAACAACGTGAACCAGTGGACGCACATCCACTTCTACTGGGAGCTCGCCTGCGATCAGGATGTGGATCCGGAAAACTGCTTCAAGACCTTCTCGTTTGCAGAACTCGGCATGGGCAACAGCCTCAACGCCTTCTTCGACGCAGAACTGGTCACCGGCAAGCCCGAAACAAAGAACCGCCCCTACTTGAAGCTCGGCGAACACACGTTGAACTTGAAGTTCGGTGAACTCGGTCTCGCGGTCATCGAGCGCTGGCTCCTGCCCTGGATCATGAAGACCGGCATGTCTGAAGGCGCAACGCTCGAAGCTTTCTTCGGTCAGTTCCTTCCCTGCGAATGGGCTGCCGAAAAACTCTGCACGCCGTCCTCTTGGGGATTCTTGGGCAACAAGTGTGTCTTCGCTGACGCGCAAGCTTGTATCGATACGTTAGCTCCGATGTTGGCCGAAAAGACTCGCGATGCTCTCAAGAACATCGACCAAAGCCAGCAGCTGTTGAAGTTCAGCGGCGAAACGGTCTACTTGGATCAAACGCCGGACCTGGCTTTGGACACGCTCCAAAACCACCTTGCAGGAACAGATGCGCCTTACAACATGACCGGTACATTCGCGATTGGCGAAAGCTCTCCGGTTGAAACGTTCGGCACTCTCCACGCTGAATTGCTCCCGCCCAGCAGCGCCGACGAAAACGACGATTAATTCTCTCAAGCTCGGCTGTTCTAGCCGGGCGATTTCCTCTCACCTCCATCTTATTTCTCATTAAAAATCACGTCTCATTTCTTGACCCTAACTATTTTTTTGTTAGGATCGATACATTTCCTGTCCAGCCAATGAAGGGATTTGAAATGTTAAAGAACTTTGCACTGACCACCGCCCTGTTCTGTGTCGCCCAGCCTGCCTTTGCGGGTGATGTAAACAAGCTCTTAAACTACGTCCCTGCCGACGCAGGCATCGTAATGACACTGGATTTGGACAATCTCCGCACCTCCGCTCTCAAGGGCCTTTTCGACATGGCCTCTGGCATGCTCAAGGCTTCTCCGGATTACGCGCAGGTCTCTCAGATGTTGAGCTTCGACCCGCTGACTCAACTCAAGGCCTTGAGCTTCTACATGCCCAAGGACGCCAAGGGTGATGATCAGTTCTGCATTCTCGTCCAGGGTCCGTTCAACGCCAGCACCTTCCCGAACATCATTCAGATGTTGGGTGGTGAAGCTCCCAAGAAGCACACCGTTAAGGGAACGGACATTTACTCGGCAGACGATGGCGCTCTCGCGTTGGTCGGCGACG
>JAZUEA010000455.1:0-1568 GCA_045639945.1 Myxococcota bacterium | reverse complement strand
CTGCCTGAAGAGTGGTTGGAGCAATTCGGCGAAGTTTCGTTGGAATTGGGCGAGTTGCAAGCTCAAGGCGAGCGTGTGGGACTCTACGCCGCGCCGATGTTGGGCGAGCTTTTGGATCAGGCGGAAGGCGACGTTGTTCTGTGGCGCGAACTTTCTGCGCGACTCGGAAATCTGAACGGCGTTCAGCATCGCGATGCACCGGCAAGCCTGAATGCAAGCTTGCGTCCGTACCAGCAAGCGGGTTTTGAGTGGTTGTGCTTCTTGCGCGATATGCACTTGGGCGCCTGCCTCGCCGACGACATGGGCTTGGGTAAAACGCTCCAGACGATTTCGTTGCTGCTGGACGAGTACACGACGCAAAACGAGGATTTGAAGCCGTCTCTTGTTGTGGCGCCGACTTCGGTGTTGCACAACTGGCGCAACGAGCTCGCCAAATTTGCGCCGGATTTGAAGGTTGCGGTTCACCACGGTACGGCTCGCAGCGAAGACGCGATCAACGACGCGCAGGTTGTCATTACTTCTTACGCGTTGCTGCGTTTGGATGAGGATTTGCAAAAGCGCGAATGGGATTACGCAATCCTGGATGAAGCGCAGCAGATTAAGAATCCGCAAAGTCAGATTGCGCGCGTGGCACGTGGCTTGAATGCGCGTCACCGTTTGGCGCTGACCGGTACGCCGCTCGAAAACCACTTGTTTGAATTGTGGAGCATTTTCGAGTTTATCATGCCGGGCTTCTTTGGCAGTCGGCATGCATTTGCGCGTCGTTACGCCACGCCGATTCAGCGTGATCACGATCAAAATGCCGCTGAAAATCTGCGCCGCCGTTTGCGCCCGTTCATTTTGCGTCGTTTGAAGACCGAAGTGGCGAAAGAACTTCCGCCGCGCACCGATCAGATTTTGTACTGCGAATTGGGTGAGCTGCAGCGCAATTTGTACGAGCGCGTCAAAGCGACCTACCGCCAGTCCGTCATGGAGCGCGTGGCGAAAGTGGGTATTGGCGCAGCGACCATTTCGATTTTGGAAGCTCTCATGCGTTTGCGTCAGGCGTGCTGCGATCCAGGATTGCTGCCGTTTGCCGAGGCGCAGGAAATCGCCGAATCTGCGAAGATGCGACTTTTGATGCACACCTTGGCGCGCATCACCGAGTCGGATCACCGCTGCTTGGTCTTCTCGCAGTGGCCGTCGCTTTTGAAGCGCATCGCGAGCAAGTTGGATCAGCGCGATCTTCGCTACTTGTACTTGGACGGTTCTACGCAGCACCGCGAAGAATTGGTCGAGCAGTGGAACGATCCAAAGGGTCCGCCGATCTTCCTCATCAGCTTGAAGGCGGGCGGTTCCGGTTTGAACTTGACCGGTGCCGATCACGTGATTCACGTGGATCCGTGGTGGAACCCGGCTGCTGAAGCGCAGGCCACTGACCGTGCACACCGTATTGGTCAGGATCGTCCTGTTGTGGCGTACAAGTTGATTGCGCGCGACACGGTCGAAGAAAAGATCCTGGAATTGCAAGCTCGCAAGAAGGCGCTTTTCGAAACGGCCATCGAGCAGGATCGCATTGTGGTGGAGCA
>JAZUEA010000454.1:0-3320 GCA_045639945.1 Myxococcota bacterium | reverse complement strand
GTCGGACACATTGACCAAGTGAAACTGAGCGGCGCCAATGTTCGCAAAGTCAGTTTACACAACTGGGGTTGGATCGAATCACACAATCTCACATTGGGTGCAGAAGTTGTGGTTGTGCGCTCCGGCGGCGTCATTCCGTATCTGGAACTCGCTGTCAAACCTGGAGATACACCCATCGTGAAGCCAGAGTTTTGCCCATATTGCGGCAAACCCACCACAAAAGAGGGCGATTTCATTAAATGTGGTGAGAAATGCGATGGGCAACTCTTAGGCATGCTTGAGTATTTTGCGGAAAAGACTGGCATTCTTGGTTTTGGTCGTAAACGCCTCAAAACGCTGATTAAAGAAAACTTGCTGAACTCTCCGGCCGATTTTTACAAGCTCACGTCTGACCAATTGACAGCTGTGAAGTGGGAGACTTACGAGGATGAATCGGCAGATGATAAATCAACGTCAGCAAAGAAAGACGGAAAAGCCAGTTCAGCGAAGAAAATGAGTCGGTTGGCGGCCGATAAACTTATTAAAAACATTGATAAAACGCGAAAATTGAAGGTCTCTACATTCTTGGCTGCGTTGGGCCTGAGCAATGTAGGGAAGTCTGTTGCAATCTGTATTGCTCGCAGATTTTCGTCGCTTGAAACGATTCGCCATGCGTCCGTTGAAGAGATGAAATCAGTGGACAAGATTGGTGATGTATTAGCCGAGTCAATTGTTGAAAGTTTGGCTGAAAATTCAGAGCTTTGCGATGAGTTGCTAAAGTACATCACGCTGTTGCCAATGTCGCAATCTGATGAACTTGCCGACACTTCATTTTGTTTTACAGGCACGCTCACTTCTATGAAGCGCGAAGAGGCCGAGGCTCGCGTTGTTGCAATGGGTGGAACCTGCACAAGCAGTGTGTCGGAAACCCTTGATTATTTAGTTTTGGGCAATGCTGGTAAACCCGGCACTAAGCTCGAAAAAGCAATACCGCTTGAAAAAGAGGGCAAGGTCAAAATCATTAGCGAAAGTGAATTCCTTGAACTCATTCGGAAAAAGCCCGCAATGCCAATGTTGGTAGAAGGCGAGCTCTTTGCCTCCGCTCAATCTGTTTCAGAACCGAAAGTTTCGGATTTAAAAGCAGAAACCGCTGATTTTGAAGTTGCACAAGCAGATGTATCTGTGACAGAAACGCATGCGGAATCAGCGGACACTCTGGAAGTTTCGGATTTAAAAGCAGAAACCGCTGATTTTGAGGTTGCACAAACAGATGCATCTGTGACAGAAGTGCACACAGAATCAGCGGAAGTTCTGGAAGTGAAAGAAGAAGCTGCAACAGAAAATTCTGCGATTGAACCGGAACTGCCGGATTTAAAAGCGGAAACTGCTGATTCTGAAACTACTCAATCAGAAGAACTTGTGACAGAAGTGCAAGCAGAATTAGCGGAAGCTTTGGATATTCAAGATGAATTGGCGGAAGGCTCAGATGCTGTTCCGTTTCAGCTGGAGCTTTCGCCTGCAAAAAAAGCACGAGCCGCCCGCGCCAAGAGTAGTGCGCCTAGGAAGACGCCTGTCAAAGCAAAGGCGGCGGATTTATTAACAATTGATTTTATTGCGCAGCTTGAAGCAGCGTCACATTCAAAGAGTCGACGAAAGGCGCATGTTGTTGCGCCCATTGATGATGCCGTTGCGCGAACTGGCGAATTGTTTCCACACTTGCCGCATCTGCCTGTTCCGATAACTCCGGAACCTCCTGTAAAATCAAAGACTTCACGAGCTAAACCCAAAACACCGGTTGTTGATGAAGCCGAGCGATTGACAGGTGATCTGTTTGATTTCGCTTCTTATTTAGATCCTGCAGAGTTGGCGGCGAACGATGAAGCAAGAGAGCAGTCATGTGAATCACTGCTCCATGCAAAATCTGAATCTGCTTCGAATACTCCAACTGAATCGGATACGCTTTTCAAATTGGAGTAACACTACTCCACTTTCATGTTCGAAATGTGGTGTTTGCCTGCCAAGTGGAGTAACAATACCGCTCCATTCGTGACATTTTTTATACTTTTCAGAGAATTGAAAGTTGGCATGGTTTGTGCTTCTTTTAATGCGCCGCATCATTCTTGCGAATCGAGGTGCGGTAGATTGGTTGGAGTATGACCCTGAGCATTGCGCCGCGAACTGAAAACGCCCTACCTGCAGTTGAGCCTGCCCGAATCATTCGAGGTATTAAGCCCTATCAGGCAGTTTCATCCCTCAATTTGATCCGTGCTCAACCTGATCGTACGGCTTATAAGATCGATTGGAACGAATCGACGGTGCTCCCGTCTCCCAATGTGGCGCAGGCGATTACTGGTTTTTTGAGCGAAAACCTGCACGTCAATCTGTATCCCGTTTTAGATAGTGCGAATTTAATTGAGAAATTGTCGCGCTTTTATGCGATTCCCGAAGAAAACTTGTTGGTGACTGCCGGCAGTGATGAAGCGCTCAATGCCATTTGCACCACTTATATCAACGCGGGCGATCCAGTGTTGGTGCCGTCGCCCACTTACGAGCACTTTGTTTTATTTGCGCAAATTCGTGGCGCGCGCATTGTTCGCTGGTACGCAGAAGATCCTTTTAAGAGTGATCTCGAAGGCTTGCTCGCACAGGTAAAGCGCATTCAGCCGCGCATGGTTTATTTGGTTTGCCCAAACAACCCCACCGGCGTCATGTATCGCCCCGATGAGATTGCTCAGCTTTTGCAGGCTGCACCTGAAACGTTGTTCATTGTGGATGAGGCATACGGCGAGTTTGCCCGTGCTACCGCGCTTGAACTTTTGCGTGATTACAAAAACCTTGTGATTACGCGTACTTTCTCAAAAGCCTACGGTCTGGCTGGTCTGCGAATTGGCTACATGTTCGCCGATGCTGCATTGATTCGTGACATTCATCGCGTGGTGAGTCCGAAGAGCGTTGGCATTTTGTCACAGCTTGGCGCGATTGCGGCGCTTGAAGATCAAGATCACTTGAATCGCTTCGTGGATGCGGTTGAGCAATCGAAAGTTCAAATCGCTGTTTGGGCCGAAAAGCATGGCATTGAGTGCCACATTACGCCGGCGAATTTTGTGATGATGCGATTTGAGCAGGCTCCGTGGGTGGTTCGGCAGTTAGCTGAAGAAGGCATTTACGTGCGCGATCGCTCTTCCATGGAAAAGCTGCAAGGTTTTGTGCGTTTTTCTGTGGGTACGCCGGAACAGACCGATGGCATTCTTCGTGGACTTGAGTCTGTTCTTCGAGGAATTGGTCAACTCGAACTCTAATTCCTAACACTAAAAAGACTTGAAGTCGGATCGTAGCCATGT
>JAZUEA010000453.1:0-2458 GCA_045639945.1 Myxococcota bacterium | reverse complement strand
CGCCAACACAATGTACGACATCGACAACGATAAACTGTGAATTCTCTCCTTTTTGCGATCTGCGCGCCGGGCTTAGAAGAAGCTGCGGCGCGTGAGATCGAATCCCGAATTTCCCCGAAATCACTGCACATTGAGCAAGGTGGCGTTCAATTCGAGGCAAACGCACTGAGTGCGAATCGCCTGTTATCGCTGCCAACGCGCATTTTGCAGCGCATTGGCTCGTTTCCTGCAAAGAACTTCGATGCACTGGTTGCGGGCGCAAAATCGCTTAAATTTCCGAAAGGTGTGCATGTTGAATCCGTGGCCACACACAAGTCGCGGCTCTACCACACCAAAGCAATTGAGGAACATTTAAACGCAGCGTTGCCTCAAGGCGAAGTTGGGCTTTACGTTCGACTCGATCGCGATCAATGCACGATTTCAATCGATACCACGGGTGAGCCGCTTCACAAGCGCGGATGGCGACTTGAAACCGGACCAGCGCCACTGCGAGAGACACTTGCAGCCGCGATTTTGTCGCTTGCTGGTTGGCAACCCGGTGTGCCTTTGGTCGATCCCATGTGCGGCTCAGGCACTTTTTTGATTGAAGCCGCAGTTCTTGCAGCCGGTCGCGCGCCTGGATTTATGCGAACGTTCGCTTGTGAAGCCTGGTTGCCCAAAGCTGCCATGCCAACGTTCAAAGCTGTTGAAACGCCCATGTTGGGTGGCGATCGCAATCGCTCCGCACTTCGAGCGGCACAAAAAAACGCAGAGCGCGCAGGCGTTCAGCTCTCCTTTTTTCACGGTGACGCCGCACAATTTCCGCTCGATTCCGCAGAACTCAAATCCACAAGCCAAGGCGGGCTCATTGTTTGCAATCCGCCGTACGATCGCCGTGCACCTGATGCACAGGTTGCCATCGATCGCTTGGCAGATTTGCTCGCTCGCTACCCACATTGGCGCGCTGCCATTCTTTGTCCCTACACAGGAACAAACGCAGAGCAAGCACGCACACGCTTCAAACGCCCCATCGAAAACATCTACCGCCTGCAAAACGGCGGCCTGCCCATCGATCTCCTCTGTTTTTGCGCGATTTAACGCGAACTTAAGCCGCGTTTTGAAATTTCAACCGCAGTTTTAAATCGCGCTCAAGCATTTTAAAAACACACATATCCTTATTAAATGCACAAATCATACGTTTAAAAATGTTACATAGCGGGAATGTAACCAGAATTTTACAAGTTAATTACAACTTTTGGCTTGATTTTTGCTTAGAAATGCATAAACTGCGCGCCATTTTTCACAGGGAGTAAACCATGATCACCGACCTTCAGCGCGTCCGCAACATCGGCATCAGCGCCCACATCGACTCGGGCAAGACTACCTTGACCGAGCGTCTTCTTTTCTACACGAAGCGCATCCACGCAGTGCACGAAGTTCGTGGCAAGGATGGCGTCGGCGCCAAGATGGACTCGATGGAGCTCGAGCGCGAACGCGGAATCACGATTCAGTCCGCGGCCACTCACTGCACGTGGAAGGAGCACCACATCAACGTGATCGACACCCCCGGACACGTTGACTTCACCGTCGAAGTTGAGCGCGCCATGCGTGTTCTCGACGGCGCCGTCCTCGTTCTCTGTGGCGTTGCCGGTGTTCAGAGCCAGTCGATGACGGTTGACCGCCAGATGCGCCGTTACCACGTGCCGCGCATCGCCTTCGTCAACAAGTGCGACCGCACGGGCGCTGATCCTTATCGCGTTTGCGATCAGCTCCGTGAGAAGCTCGCCCTCGATGCGGTCATGGTTCAGATCCCGATCGGCGTTGAGGACAACCACAAGGGTATCGTCGACCTCGTCGAGATGAAGGCCTACTACTTCGACGGCGACATGGGCGAAGATATCCGCATCGAAGACATTCCTGCTGACTTGCAGGACAAGGCTCAGGAGCGTCGTGATATCCTCCTCGAAGCCGCTTCGATGTTCGATGACGATCTTGCTGAAGCCTTCTTGGGCGGCGAAGACGTTGATCCCGTTCTCTTCCGCCGCGCCATCCGCAAGGGCACCCTCTCTCTCAAGATGGTCCCCGTCTTCTGCGGCAGCGCTCACAAGAACCGCGGCATTCAGAAGTTGCTCGATGGTATCGTCGACTTCCTGCCCTGCCCGACCGACGTTGAGAACCGCGCTCTCGACCTCGACAACAACGAAGAAGAGATCGTTCTCGGTCACGCTCCCGAAGAGCCGCACGTCGCGTTGGCGTTCAAGCTTGAAGATGGTCGTTACGGTCAGTTGACCTACGTCCGCGTCTACCAAGGCATTTTGCGCAAGGGCGACACGATTCACAACGTCCGCTCTGGCAAGAAGGTCAAGGTTGGTCGTTTGGTCCGCATGCACGCCGCTGAAATGGAAGACATTGAAGAATGCTGCGGCGGCGATCTCGTGGCCTTGTTCGGCATCGACTGCGCGTCTGGTGATACCTTCAC
>JAZUEA010000452.1:0-10608 GCA_045639945.1 Myxococcota bacterium | reverse complement strand
TGCCGTGCTCATCCAGTGCCGAATGCGGCGACGACTTCTACTGTGCCGAAGATTCAACCGGCGGTGGCGTTTGCGCAGCAGGTGTTGATCCCAGCGGTGACTTGCCCGGATTTGGCGAATCCTGCGGTGAAGGCAAACGCTGCTCGCTCGGCCTCACCTGCGTCGTGCACGAAGATGAGCAAGATTCTTACGCTTACTGCACCGGCCCTTGCGCCAATGGCACTTGCCCGTCTGGTTACGACTGCACCACGCTCAACAACGGTGACACACTCTGCACCAGCGATCGCGGCACTTCCGGCCGTCCGCAAATGGGCGAACCGTGTGCCAACGGCGGTTTGTGCGAATTTGGTCTTCTCTGTGCCAACGATCCCGCAAACGTCGACGTGAACAACCACGTCGTGCCGTACTGCACCAAAACCTGCAACGGCGCACACGACACCACAACCTGCGATCCGGGTTACAACTGCGCCTACTTAGACACAAATGGTGTAGTCGCAGCCGCAGGTTACATTTGCCAAAAGAAACCAGACGCGGGCGATCGCGGCATCGGCGACACCTGCTTAATCAACGCACTCGCGCCTTACGAAGTGCCACTTTGCGGTCAAGGCTTGGTCTGCTTGGACTACGTCATCACCAACAACAAAGTGACCGAGCCTGGATTCTGCAGCAAAAACTGCAACGCCAACGACTGCTGCCCCGATGGTTTTGGCTGCGTTGAACTCACGCCCGCCATCGGTCAGTGCCGTCCTGGTCGCGAAGATTCTGAGAATTTTGTCTGCGCCACAAAGACAGAAACAAACGCAGACGCCGGTACGACCGACAACGAATCCGAAGCAAGCGGTGGCGGCGATTCAGGTTGTAGCCAGTCCGGTCGTTCGGCAGCTCCGCTCTGGCTCTTGGCGCCGTTGGCCTTGCTCGCCGTTCGCAGGAGGCGTTCGTGAAAATTTACACTCGCACCGGCGACGACGGCACCACTTCTCTGATTGGCGGCGCTCGAGTTTCCAAGTCTTCGCTTCGCGTTGAGTGCTACGGATCGGTCGATGCGCTTCAGGTTGAAATCGGCGCTGCTCGGCTGGCCTGCACGCAGATGCAAAATCCGAAAGTGCAGCGCTTGGCTCTTACGCTAAAGGCCATCGAAAAAAATTTATTCATGCTGGGCGCTCAGTTAGCTGCTCCAGGTGAAAACAAACCGTGTCCGCCCGCCGCAACCATCGAATCTGAAATCGATTGTCTGCAAGACACGAATCAACTCCCGCCGCTCACCCAATTTGTGTTGCCGGGAGACAACTTGGCGGAAATTCAGCTTCACCGCTGCCGCGTCGACACTCGGCGGCTGGAGCGGTTGGTAGTGGCGTTACACGAGCAAGAACCCGATGCGGATTTGCTCCCTGCGATTCACTACATCAACCGTTTGAGCGACTACTTCTTTATTTGTGCTCGCATTGCAAGCGTGTACGGCGATTGAGTCTTGACCCTGCATTCGCCAAAGGATACGGTTCTGTGCCTTTCTGGCGATCATCCAATTTGGGAGAACTGCGTTGAACGACGGCGAACGAAAACCCGGTGAAAGCAACATCAACGACCTCAGGGCCCGCCTGGCAAAGACCAGCAAACCTGCGGGAACTCCTGTTTCTTCTGCGACAGCCTCCAAGCTGAGTTCTCTGAGTTCTCCCTTTGGAGCCAAACCGGCCGCAACGGGAGCCCCCAAGCCTGTATCTGCGACAGCCGCTTCTATCGCCGCTGCTTTTAGCAAGCCAGCTGCTGCTCCGGCTGCATCGGCCGCTCCTGCTGCAGAAGCCCCCAAGGCTGCTCAAGAAGCCGCGCCAGCTCCGGCCGCTCAAATGGCTTCTCCGTTTGCAGCTCCGGCAGCGGAAGCCCCCAAGGCCGCTCCTAAGCCCAGCTTCTCTCTGGGCGGTAGCGATCTCTTCTCGCAACCCGAACCTGCCAAGCAAGCAGCTGCACCTGCCGCCGCGCCTGCCGCTGCTCCGGCCGCTCAGCAGCAAGCCTTCGCACCGGTCGAGCCTCAATCTGCTGAGGAAACCTTTGCAAATCCGGTCCAGTTGGGCTCTTTCAACGTCGCTTCTGAACCCGTCGATTTGTCGGCCGAAGAAGAAGCAGCTCTTAAGACGTTTGAAGGCAAGCAGCGCGGCGTACCGAAGAACATGTTCTTCATCGTCTGCGGCGTAACGGCTTTGGTCGCCTTGGTTTTCGGTTTGGTCATCGGCCAAATGCGCAAGACCCGCGAGCTCATCAACGCACAAATCATCTCGTCTCGTAATATTTCTGATCCGGTCAATGCCATGATCAGCAAGTACAACGAGGTCAAGACCGCCGTAAACGCGTTGCGTGGCAACAAAGAAGGCGTGGCCTGGGAAATCATGGATCAGATTCCGAAGGATCTCTCCGAAATCGATGTTTCCGTCATTCTCAACACGCCGGTTCCGTTGGCCAAGGACCTCACTCGTCCGTTGGTCTCCGCCTCCATCGACATCAACCGCTTCTTCAAGTTGGTCACGCAGCACGTCTACCTGACCAACATTCGCGACAAGGCTGAACTCGAAGCCATGGAAAAGGGCTCCAGCTTCTGGTACGGCCCCGACACCATCGCTTTCGCCGCCAAATTTGACCCCATGAGCCCGAAGGACAAGGCCATCAAGCCGCAGATCGGTTCGCTCATCGCCATCGTTTCCAAGCCTGAATTGGGCGACGACGGCGACGCCACCGTCATGATCCGCTCGCAAGCCGCCAAGGGTCCGGAAAAGCTCAAGGCCGGCGAAGAAGCCCAGGGCGACAAGGTCGAAAAGGTCTCGCTCCGCAACTTGGTCTTCATCCCGAACGACAACCTCCAGAGCGGCGGCTCCGACACGCCTCTCGCGGCCTACCACCGCCGTGTCGAAGAAATGCACCAGCTCATCGAGCAAATCGATCAGTACGTTCCGAACTTGAAAGAGACTCTGTCGCGCGAATCTGAGCGCTCCACGGTGTTCTCCTTCTAATTCCCTTCATGCTCCCGCCTTTTTCTCCCGAAGCTCTTGAAATTACTCGAGAAAAGCTGCGCAACAGTGGCACAGATCTCGCCATTGAAGATCCAAGGCCTTGGCTCGAAGCGACGGGTTGCGAGCGCCGTGCTTTTATACTCGCGCCTGCAAGTGGCCTGCTTCGGCTCGCAGCCGTAACGGCGCTTTGGCAGTTTCGACTGTTGCCGGATGTGCCAACTGCGAAATATTCTCCATCGCAAGTCCGCGTAAATATTCCGATTTGGCCACAATTAGAGCCGCTTTTAGAAGATCTTTTGGAAGGTCGCTGGCCCACATCGCCGCTGCCTCAAGAAGATCACTCCACAAGTGCGGTGTTGCTCATGCTTTCGCTTGCGGCACGACGACTGGCAATGTTGCCAGAACATGTTGAGCCATTCGCCACTAAGCAAAAAGCAGCAGATGCACTTGCTCACCTCGATGCTCTGTTTGGTGACGGGCTTTTTGGTGACAACATTTTCTGGATGCTCGGTGCCTTAGCGGACATTGGTCTGCTCTCTCCTGGTGACGCAGCGCCCTATCGTGCGTTACCGACCCGTTCGGTTCGTGAAGCACTATTTCGGTTGGGTCTACTCGAAACACCTTACGCATCCGACTTGTGCCAATTGGTTGAAGCATCCAAGGTTTTATCTGAAATCTACGAGTCACCACGTGGAGACATTCGGCTTTTGGCATTTGTCAAAGAGCAAGGCTGCGCATCTCCCTGTCCTTGGCGTCGGCACTGTAGCTTATCCTGCAGAGAGCGCAGTGAACGCTAATTGCTCAAAGTCCTGAGTAACTATTTTATCGTTTAAGCTCATTCGGCACTTAGTAGTCCGGAATCTTTCGTTCAATTTCATCTTCCGGCACAATTCAAAAGCTCTAAACTTCCCTACTCTTATTGTTCGACACTGAGAGAATAAGCGAATTTCTCTTGCTCATATATTTCGCCATTCATCGTTCACATTATGCGCAGCGGTATTTTAGATTTTCCAATTGCCGTAAACCATTCTTGTTCTAATAAGAATCAGTTAAACACTGTATTTTTAATTCACAAGACAATGTCTATTCATTTTCAACAGCAAAATCAGCTGAATCACTTCATTGAACAAGATCCAGCATGTAAAATCAGTCTTCTCTCGCTCAATCACATGATTCAGACTTTTGATATTTGGTAGATCAAAATCAAAAATTTGATCGTTCAGTGATTCAGAATCTGAAATCACATCGAATTTACTTCAAATCACTATTGTCGACCGGGTGTTTTAACCCCTTCCTATGAAATAGATCTAGGCGTATACTTGCCGGCTCATTTTGAACGGGGTTCGTGATGGAGCTCAAAGACTTGGATTCGGCCGAAGAGTTTCTCTGCACCGTGGATTGCGAGCACGCAGTCGCACATTCGGACCCACTGACACTCGTCAGTTGGGCGGCCAACGAGCCGGAAGCCGCATTGTTACAAGGACTTTCGCAGGCAATCGCTGCAGGTTTGGGCACTCGCACAGAGTTCGCAGCTCAAACAACGGTCTGCCTGACGGGTACGCTCACGCTCAATGACGGTTTGATGATCGGTTCGTGCCTTTGTCCAAATGTCACCCGCGCGAATCACATGCTGACCGTGCAAAATGACCATATATATATGGTCAACTTACAAGCCGCTGCACGCACACGCAAAGTGACAACAGCGTTTGACGCACTTGAGTTGGGTGAAGTGACCTTGTCAGAAGCACCAGCAGAAGACCTGGGCAGTGCAAAATCCTATGTTCGAGAGCTCAAACTCGCGAAAACAGCGGTACTTGTAGGATTGGCAATTCAAGCTTTCAACGCAGCAGTGGCTCATTTGCAAAGTGTCGCGGCGACACGTCAGAGCCAAGAATTTGCTTTGTCGTCGACAGACACTGAAATTGCGGCAGCAAAATCGTTGTTGAACGCTGCCTGCGATCACGCTGCGCTCGAAGATGAAGCTCAGTTGCTTGCACTTGAAGCAAGTCGCAACGCTGTGACGCGTTTGTTAGACATCGTGAGCGATTCCGCAGCCTTCGACGATCAAATTGCAGAGATTCAAAATCGCGTTCGCGTCTTAAGCGCCCTCGCTGACAAGCGCGCGGATTTGAATCAGCGCATCGTTCTCAACCTTGTCGCCTGCCCCACGCGCGTCTGATGAGCGAACTCGTTCAACTTGAAATTGCAGCACCGAACGTTGTGCGCTTGGTGCTGAATCGTCCGCAAGCACGCAATGCGTTTTCCGCGCAAATGCTCACCGAATTGAACGATGCAATTTCGAACATTCCAAGCGATGCGGCGGCCGTTGTGATAACAGCAGAAGGTCCTGCGTTTTGTGCTGGTGCCGACTTGAAAGAGCGCCGAAGCATGACGCACGAGCAAACTGCCGAATTTCTTAAGAATTTAAACGCATTCATCTGTCGCGTTGAGGATTTACCACAGTTTACGGTGTGCGCCATCGAAGGTTATTGCCTGGGTGGCGGCCTTGAACTGGCCCTTGCCTGCGACGCACGACTGGCCAACGAAAACGCAGTGTTTGCCATGCCAGAAGTTTCGCTGGGCATCATTCCCGGCGCTGGTGGCCCTTGGCGATTGCCGCGCTTGGTAGGTTCCACAACGGCGCTCAAATGGATCGCGACGGCTCAACGTTTTTCAGCCGCCGAAGCTGCAGCCGATGGCGTTGTCACATTGACCAACTCGCCGCGAGAAGATGCGCTCGCGCTTGCGAATCAGGTGGCGCAACACAGCAAAGTGGCGCTCAAGCACGCCAAACTCGCTGTACGTGGTGCTGACTTTTTTGAATCGCGCGAAAAAGCGCTCGCCTACGAACGTGCGCTTTACATGCCGCTGCTCGACACGCCCGAACGCCAAGCGGCGCTTGAACGATTCGCTCAAAAGAAACAAAAGCCTCAAGCCTAAAGATTTAATCATGACCAAGACTGAAGCGTTTGCTGCAACTCGCGACCGCATTCTTCAAGGCGGCCAGGCAAAGTACCACGAACAAAACCGCGCCAAAGGCAAACTTTTTGTGCGCGAGCGAATCAACCTGCTACTCGACGAAGGCAGTTTCATTGAAGACGGACTCTTTGCAAACGCCATCGAGCCAACCTTGCCCGCGGACGCCGTCGTAACAGGCTTAGGAGAAATCGAAGGCCAAAGCGTCGTCGTCATCGCCAACGATTCCACGGTGAAAGCGGGTTCCTGGGGCGAAGCAACGGTCGAAAAAATCGTGCGCGCGCAAGAAACAGCCGAGCATCTGAAATGCCCCATCGCGTACCTCATCGATTCCGCCGGCGCACGCATCACCGACCAAATTCGCATGTTCCCCGGCCGACGTGGCGCAGGTCGCATTTTCAAAAATCAGGTGAAACTTTCGGGACTTGTGCCACAACTTTGTTTGCTGTTTGGTCCTTCAGCTGCAGGTGGCGCGTACATTCCTGCGTTCTGCGACGTGGTCGTGATGGTCGATCAAAACGCGTCCATGTACTTGGGGTCGCCGCGCATGGCTGAGATGGTCATCGGCGAGCACACCACGCTCGAAGAAATGGGCGGCGCGCGCATGCACACCGGCGAGTCCGGAAACGGCGATGTGCTGGTCGCAACCGAAGAAGAAGCGCTGCAATTTGGTCGCCGCTACTTGGCAGCCTTGCCGCAAAATGCCTATACGCTGCCAGCCGCGATCGAAGCGCACGAACCGACAACAGCCGATCCAACGGGCATCATTCCGGACGAAGAAAACCGCCCGTTCGACATGCGCAAATTAATCGATGCGCTCATCGATGCCGGCAGTTTCATCGAAATCAAAGCCCGCTTCGCCAAAGAAATCATGACTGGATTCGCTCGGTTAGGCGGCGAGCTTTGCGGCATTATTGCAAACCAACCCAAATTCAAAGGCGGCGTGCTCTTTACGGACAGCGCCGACAAAGTGGCTCGCTTCATCAATTTGTGCGACGCCTTCAACGTGCCGCTGCTCTACCTCATGGACGTGCCCGGATTCATGATCGGCTCTAAAGTCGAGCGCGAAGGCATCATTCGCCACGGCGCGAAGATGATTTCCGCCGTTTCCGAAGCGAGCGTGCCCAAGATCAGCGTAATCGTGCGAAAAGCTTATGGCGCCGGACTTTACGCCATGGGCGGTCCCGCATTCGATCCCGATTGCACAATTGCTCTGCCCGGCGCCATGATCGCCGTCATGGGCAAAGAAGCCGCTGTTAACGCAGTTTATGCCAATAAAATCGCGCAGCTTCCCGAAGATGAACGCCCGGCCTTTATCGCTGCTCGCCGCGCGGAATATCAAGAAGACATCGATCTTCTCAAGCTCGCGAGCGCTCTGATCGTGGATGATGTGGTCGCTGTCACCGAACTGCGACGCGCGCTCATCCAGCGCTTCAAGCACTACCGTCGAGCATACCAAGCACCGACCAATCGTAAACATGGCGTGACGCCGGTTTGAGCCAACCACGAAGCCTCGAAAAACCAACATTCCCCAGGGTCGTGACATGAAGAAGTTCGAACTCGATGAAGAACACCTGATGCTCCGCGATATGGTGCGTGACATGGCCGCCAAAGAGGTTGCGCCGCACGCCGCACAATGGGATCGCGAGGCGTATTTCCCGCGTGAGCTCTACAGCAAGTTGGGCGAGCTGGGTCTCATGGGCATCATGATTCCCGAGCAATACGGCGGCTCTGGTATGGACCTGCTGGCGCTGGAAATCGCGGTCGAGGAAATGGCGTTCGTAGACGGCAGCGCGGCGATTACGCTTGCAAGTCACAACTCGCTCTGTTTGGGTCATCTGCTCGAATCCGGCACTGAAGCTCAAAAACACAAGTACTTACCTAAACTTGCATCCGGTGAGCACTTGGGCGCTTGGGGTCTTACCGAACCGGGCAGTGGTTCAGACGCCGCCGCGCTTCGCACTCGCGCGACCAAAGTCGACGGCGGTTACTTACTGAACGGCTCCAAAACCTTTATCACACAAGGCTACTACGGCGACATCGCTGTCATTCTCGCGGCCACTTCGCCCGAGAAAAAGCAGCACGGCATCAGCGCTTTCATTTTGGAACGCGGTATGCCCGGCTTCACCGCACCGCGCAAACTCGAAAAATTGGGTCTCCACGCCTCGGACACCGCCGAACTGCGATTCGACAACGTGTTCGTGCCAGAAGAAAACCTCTTGGGTGAAATCGATCACGGCTTCATCGACACGCTCAAAGTTTTAGACAAAGGCCGCGTCACCATCGGCGCCCTCGCGCTGGGCATGGGACGTGGCGCATTGGCAGCCGCTCTCAAATACGCGCAAGAACGCAGCCAGTTCGGCGGTCCAATTGTCCGCTTCGAAGCGCTTCAGCAGATGCTCGCCGAAGACATGGCTCACCTAGATGCTGCGAAATTCATGCTTTACGAAGCATGCACGCTCCACAAACAAGGCGTGCGATTCACGCGGCAATCCGCTCAAGCCAAACTCTACGCCAGCGAAGTCGCGACCAAAGCTTGCGAGCACGCCATCCAAATCCACGGCGGTGCTGGCTACACCACGGATTTCCCGGTCGAGCGATTCTGGCGAAACGCCAAGCTGTGCGAAATCGGCGAAGGCACCAGCGAAATTCTACGCTTGGTCATCGCTCGCCAGCTGCTTCGCCAAAAGTAATTCCCACCAAAAACAAAAGCCCCTGGTCGCAAAACCAAGGGGCTTTTCATTTTAAACGCTGCCGATTACTGGCAAATCCCCGCAAAACAAGAAGTATCGGCGGAACAGAAGTTCCAAAGCTTTAACATATCTTCGGAATCGCACTGCGCACCAGGCTCGAGTTCGGCGGCTTTAATCTGAACATTCCGAATGCGTATGAACGTGCGATCTTGGTCGTAAAACAGGGTAATGTCAGCGTGCGTGTATGGGAATTTCGCTTCAATGCGGCGGTAAATGCGAAGCGTAAACGGACCGTTGTCGTAGTTTAAGTGGAATAAATTCCAAGTACTGCTGATGTCTTCTAACAAATCCGTATTGCCAGACATGATCGAAATACTGCTGGGCGGATACGGCAAAGAACCAATGATTTTAATGCCCAAGTCCGTGGCTTTGCCATAAAGCTCGTCGGGAATATCCACGAGAGTTCCGCCATCAACATCATCAAACACACCAGTATCCAACGAAGGAACACTGCTGTCCGCAACAAGATGGCCACCATCTGCGACATCGCCGTCTAAGTCATTAAAGCCAGCGTCTTTTTCATCAAAAACGCCAGCATCTGCCTCAAGCGTAGTGCCGCTGTCAAACGTCGGTGCCGCGCCGCCATCTAAGGCAACACCCGCATCTTCAACATCTTTGTATAAAGCGGTCTTCATGACACCAGCGTCGAATTCACCGGGATACACAATGAAAGTCTCACCGTTGCCATTTTCGACTTCTTCAACCGGACCAAATGCGTTGCGGTAAATCACAGCGCTTTCAATGCGTGCTTCAGAAACTTCGCTCTCACTGCTTACAATTTCACAGCCCGCAGCCCAAAGCGCCAGAAACGGAATCAAAAATTTTTTCATAAAAACTCGTATGTTGAAGCTCAGGCAATGATGAATTTTAACCAGATCCGCGTCTAAAAAAACAATAAATTTAGGAGTTTATTCAGCACCGCTAAGCATTAAGCGCACTGTCAGACTAAGCAAATCAAATTATTTTCACAGTGTTCGAGCCAAGCCAACTGCAAGAATTCGCCCAATCATCAAATAAAACGTAAAAGTAACAACAAAGAAAAACTAGGTTTCACCAACTTTAGTATTTATAGTATCGCGCAGATCATTTTCGGAGACACGGCATGCGGATTACTCCTTATTGTCTCTTTTTATTATCCGCCGCGACCCTGACAGGGTGCCCTGCAACCAGCGATAATCCCAGCTTTTTGGTGCGTGATGCTGGCTCACACGAATCATTAGACGCTTCCCTTCCTGCTGATCGCGCAGACGCTGCGACAACGCCAGACGGCGCAGCAGATGGCGGACTTGATTCAGCGGCCGACGCAGACGTGACTCCCAGTGAAGACGCGGGCTCAATTCAAGAAGATGCCGGCACACAACTGAGCTGCGTCACCGAATTTATTGAACCCATTGTGCCGTGCCAAGAAACGCTCGCGGACTGCAGCAACACTTGCTTGCAAATCATTCCGAGCGGCAATTGCTACAACACTTGGTACGTGGATTGTGTCAGCTTGTGCAGCGACACGTTAAATGGCGTAAACGGCTTCTTGCAGCTGAACATCTGCCAAACAGAAGACGGTGAAGAGAAATGCGCAACAGAGTTTTCTCCTTCAACGCCGGTCACTTGCGAGCAATACATTTGCGGTGATGGCGTTTGCAACGGCCGCGAGACGTTCGAAAATTGTCCTCTCGATTGCACTTGTGGCGACAACATTTGCGACGAATCCGAATCGCACGAAACGTGTCCAGAAGACTGCACTTGTGGAGTTCCTGAAGCATCTGGAGGTGTGTCAGGATTATATGCATGGCTTTGATTTTTCAAATTTCAGAACTGGAACTGATGCCGATCGTGCTTCGTTGATTCAGGGTGGAGCAAACTTTATGATGGATTCTGAGAGGGCT